>CBINGV010000157.1:0-8476 GCA_966250255.1 uncultured Flavobacteriales bacterium
CTTTTGCATTGCGTCGGGTGTCAACTCGCTCCTTGTTGCAAGGTCCGTTACCGGAAACAACCTGGTTGAATTCGTCCCAGTTGATCTCACCGAAATCATAGCTTTGACGTTCTTCGTTCCATTTCAGGTCTTTGTCCGGAACCGTCAGTCCGATCATTTCTGCCTGCGGAACGGTAATGTCGACAAACTGCTGACGCAATTCATCGTTGGATGCCCGCTTGATTTTCCATTTCATGGACAACGCCGAGTTGGGTGAATGATCATCGTTCGGGCCAAACATCATGAGAGCAGGCCACCACCAGCGGTTGAGCGAGTCTTGTGCCATCGCTTTTTGCTCGGGCGTTCCGTTGGCAAGTTTTGAAACTATTTCGAAGCCCTGACGCTGATGAAAGGACTCTTCCTTACACACACGAACCATAGCACGGGCATAAGGGCCATATGAGCAGCGACAAAGCGGAACCTGGTTCATAATCGCAGCCCCGTCAACCAGCCAGCCGATTGTCCCCATATCTGCCCAGGTAAGGGTCGGATAGTTAAAAATAGAAGAATATTTCGCCTTGCCGGTGTGTAAATCGTCAATCGTTTTTTCACGATCGGCCCCAAGCGTTTCCGCAGCAGAGTAAAGGTACAAGCCGTGACCTGCTTCATCCTGTACTTTCGCCAGCAAAACGGCTTTCCGGCGCAGGTTCGGCGCACGGGTAATCCAGTTTCCTTCAGGCAGCATCCCGACAATCTCCGAGTGAGCATGCTGGGAAATCTGACGAATCAGGGTTTTGCGGTAATTATCCGGCATCCAGTCGTTCGGCTCGATTTTGATTTCCTTATCGATTTTCTCCTGGAAACGGCGCTCCAGTTCTGCAAGATCCATTTCGTTCATTCTTGAAAAGATTTGATACAAATGTACAACTTTTCGGCGAGATTCCAAAAGTTCAATCGTTTTAGTACGCCCGAAAAATCAGCTATCTGCCGGACTTGAATTTTCGTAAAAAATACTAGTTTTACTGCAAAAAACCGATTATGCGCATTCCGGCACTCTTTTTTTTCCTATTAAGCAGTTTCGCTTCTTTCTCCCAGCCGTTGACGGACGGTATGATTTTCGAACAGGTCGACAGCAGTTACTATTTCCGTTATGATCAGGGAAAATTTTCCTTCTACAACAAGGATTCGACAGCGATTTTTGAACAGCAATTTGACGAATTCCCTGCCCGCCTGAATTATGATTTTTACCTCGGCCGGGCAAAGGACAATTATTTTGTGTTTCAGCCGGTCAAGAAGTTCATCTATCCGCTGGATGCTAAACATAAAGGTTTGTATATTCCGCAACAAGTGAATGTTGTGCGTTCTTCCCTGAGCCACGACACCCTGATCCGCCTGAAAGAATTTTATTTCATTAACCTGGAAGGAGAACTCGTGTTTGAAGCGGATGCTTATTCCGAAATGTCCGATAAAAACAAAAAATATATTTACATCACGGAAACAGATGGCATGCAGCTGGAAGGAATGCTGGAGAATACCCCTGAAAATGAATTGGATGATTACCTGAAGGAACAAAAACGGATCTGGGAGCTGGAAAACGACTTTTTCAAAAAAGAAAGTTTTGACGGCATCGAGTCTGCTTACGATGGCTTTTTCGAATACAGTTCCACCCTAACACTAAGTGAGCGTTTTACCGTGGTAAGGAAAGGCAAAAAAGCCGGTGTGGTGAGCTCCGTCGGGAAATACATTATCCCGCCGGCTTATTCCTATATTGAATTCGTGGAAGAAGAATTCGACTACCAGCCGGAGGGGGTACCTTACCTCATCAAAGCCTTTGACGGAACGACCTGTCATGTGTACAATGAACGCGGGGTAAAACTTTTTGAAAGCAACTACCTGCAGCGTGATTTTTCTTACCTCAACCCTTATGAAATGGGTTATGACAGCTACTTTAACGGACTCGAAACGCGCAATAAGAAAAAAGTCGGGCTGATTCACCGCAACGGGCGTGAAATTTTACCCCCGGTTTATGAACATTACGATTATTTTGATTTCAATCGGGCGACTTATATGAATTTTAGTGAAAGCCCGGACAAAACCGCTTCCTGCGATGCTTACCCATTCAAGCAATATTTTATTGGGATTGATGAACGGAAGGTCCGCCATTTTTATGCGCCAAACGGACAGAAATTAAACAGCATTTCGTTGAGCTATATTGATAATTATACCAAAAGCGGTTATTTTTCCTTTGAATACGAAGGCTTGTACGGCCTGGCCAAACCGGGTGCCTGCATCCTGAAAAAAGCAGAATTCAGCTACATTGACCTGTTCCCTGGCAGCCGTGACCTGTTCATTGTGAATACCGAAGAAAACGTTTATTTTATTGACGGGAAAGGCGAGCGCCTTTTTGGAAAAAATTTCGATCACGCTTATTTCCTGGATACGACTTATGCTGTTGTGATTGACGAAGGCTATTCCGGTTTGATGCAAGTCAAAGAATCCGCAACGGAAATCAAGTGGAATATCCAACCGCAGTATGACAACATGATATCTGCGACTGTTTATAAACAGCTGCATCCCTGCTTTATTGTGAAAAAAAACAACAAGGTCGGAATTGTAGATGCTTACAACAAAATCCTGGTACCGCTTGAATTTGAAAAAATCGAAATATACAACTCCAATTTCATGACCTACAAAAACGGCAAGCGGGGGTTGATCAATACTGAGCTGGACCCCTTAATCGATAATCGCTACGATTCCCTGATTCAAATCAGCTATACTTTAACCTGGCTGGGCAAAAAAGGGGGGAAATGGGCTTTCCTGGAAGTCGGGCGGAGCAACAGTGAACAGGTCAAAACTGCTTTTGAATTCGAAGATTATCAAACCCAAAGCGGAACATACGATTATTACATCGTTAAGAAAAACGGAAAATGGGGTGTATTGAACCGTCAGTATGTATGGTTTATTGAACCGAATTACGAATTCATCAAATACGATAGTCTTTCAAAGGAATTCGAATGCCTCAAATCTGACCGGCAAAACGATTGTTATTTCGTGAAATAAAGTCTTTGTTGTACTTTTGCACCATGAGAATTGACATCCTTACGATTCTTCCTTCCCTCCTGCAAGGCCCCTTTTCGGATTCTATCATGAAACGCGCCCAGGAAAAAGGACTGGCTGAAATCCATATTCACAATATCCGGGATTATGCGACCAATAAGCACAACCAGGTTGACGATTACCAATATGGTGGCGGCGCCGGGATGGTCATGAGCATCGAGCCGATTGCATCGCTGATCGAAAAACTGAAAAGCCAGCGCAACTATGATGAAATTATTTACATGACGCCGGATGGGGAAATCCTGGAGCAAGGGTTATCCAACCGCCTTTCGCTTACGGAAAACGTCATGATCCTCTGCGGGCATTACAAAGGCGTGGACGAACGGATCCGGGAACATTACATCACCCGCGAGGTTTCGATCGGTTCGTACGTACTTTCTGGCGGAGAACTGGCAGCCGCAGTACTAACCGATAGTATTATCCGACTGATCCCCGGGGTTTTGAATGACGAAACCTCGGCTTTAACGGATAGTTTCCAGGACAACCTACTTTCACCGCCGGTGTACACGCGCCCACCGGAATACAATGGATGGAAGGTCCCCGAAGTGCTTCTTTCAGGAGATTTTGCCAAAATCGAAAAATGGCGGGAGGAGCAGGCGTTGGAACGCACAAAACAAAGAAGACCGGACCTGCTGGAATGAAGTTTCAAAAAACCAAACATGAAAGCGTATTAACAATTTGATTTTCAAAAATATAATCGTTTACTAACGGTTAACCCACGGATCTAATCTAATACCCAGCCACTAATAATCCTCAAACATGACCGACAGAAGAACAATCATAGAAACATTAAAAAACGGGGGAATCATTCTCTACCCAACGGACACGGTTTGGGGTCTGGGATGTGATGCAACGAACGAAGCAGCTTGCCAAAAGATTTTAGAGCTCAAGAAAAGACCTGAAAACAAAAGTTTTATTATCCTGGCGGACAGTTTCCTGATGGTGGAACGATACATCCCGGATTTCCCCGAAGTTTGCTACGACCTGGCCGACCTGGCCACCAAGCCGCTCACCATCATTTACCCGAATGCCCAGGGCCTGGCACCAAGTATAATGGCAGAAGATGGTTCCGTAGGTATCCGCATCACAAAAGATCCCCTTTGCCTGGAACTGATCCGTGGTATGAAAAAACCGCTGGTTTCGACTTCAGCCAATTTATCGGGTGACAAAACTCCTGATCGTTTCGGTGAAATCCATGCAAAAATCAAATCCGGGGTAGATACTATTGCCGAAGAACGCCTGGAGGAAATTTGCGGGCAACCGTCGCAGATTATTAAAATAGGCCTGAACAGCTCCGTACAAATTATCCGGAAATAATCATTGTATCTTAACAATCTTGAGCCCTTTTTCGGTGCCACTAATACCCCCCGATATATTCCCCATAATCGCGTAATCACCTGATAAGGCCAGGCAATAATTCTGGTGGTATTGATAATCGACATAATCCTCAACGGAACCGCTACTTGCCGGGTTGATCCTGACCAAACCGCTCCAGCCATTGGCCAGGAAAATTTTACCCGAAACAGGATGGATTGCTACATCATAGACGTTTGTACCTTCAGCCTCAGGGAACTGTGACTGGAAAGAAGAATGGGTCAATATCGTATTCATCGTCAGATCAGAAGGGTTACTAATGTTAATATTGAGAAAACCTGCACCCCAATCTGCCCAATAGAGATTGTTACCGCTACCTACCAGGGTTTTGCCCCAATGTTCATGACCAGACTCATTGGTAAAAGTAAAGGAATCCAACGGGCCGGCATCAGGATCATCGGCGTTGAGGGAATAAACATACCCGTTCGACGTTGCTACATATACGTTGGAACTATTGGCCCACACACCATCCAGTCCCGTGCCGGATCCACTCGAAAGCCAATAGCTGTTTACCGTAAGTGAAGATGAATTGACCACATTGTATTTCACCAGTAAACCATTTGTGCCGTTGCTCCCGGCCGCCCAGAGTATGTTATTTGCAAAAAACAGCTCGAGTGGCGCGATTTTATTTCCGGTGTAGATATCGGGATTGAACTTATTCAAAATCTGTGGACTGAACGGATTGGAAATATCAATCATGTATACTCCGCCTAGCGTTGTACAGCCGGCATAAAGGATGTTATTGTTCCCTAAAACCAGCGATTCGAACGTGTTGACCTCGGTGAGGTCGTTAATTTGCGTAACCAGCACAGGTGATGCGGGATCGGAAATATCGACCACAGATATAACATCATTTCTACAGGCAAAAACATAACTCCCTGATACCAGTATATCATGAGGCCCCTCATCGAGCTGCAATTGCCCGACAATATCAAATACCTGGGCCGGCACCGGATCATTATCCTCATCCGGATCCTGAGGCTCTTTTTCACAGGAAAGAAACATAAATGCGATGAAAGAGCAAAAAATGTAATGTGTAAATTTCATAACCGATTGATTTTAGGGTTCAATTTACAAAACTTTTCCCAACTAAAGGTACATGATTAACATTTAATGATTTTCGTCGATCCAAGCTTACAGGCGTTTAAAAATCCACTGTTAAGTTTCTGTTAAAAAAACTTGGGCAATCAAAAACATTGGCTATCTTTGATTCAATAAAAGACGTAAAAACTTTAAAATTATAAAACATGAAAGGTTTATTTTTATCATTGGTAATGTTAGCCGGATCGTTCTTCGTTACAAGCGCGGTAAAAGCTCAACCGGAAAGCGGTGCAAAAATCGAATTCGAAAAAGAAGTACACGATTACGGTAACGTTAAATATGGTGCAAACGGAACTTGTACTTTTGAATTCAAAAACACAGGTAACGCGCCATTGATTATTTCCAAAGCTACAGGATCTTGCGGTTGTACCGTTCCTTCCTGGCCGAAAGAACCAATTGCACCGGGGGCTAAAGGGACTATTACCGTAAAATACGATACAAAACGTCCGGGCCCGATCTCCAAAAGCGTAACGATTACTTCCAACGCTTCCAACGAGCCTAGCAAAGTAATCCGCATCAAAGGAACCGTAGGACCTGCTCCTGAAGGAACAACACCTACAAATAATGCCGGACCAGGTACCGGAAACTGATTACGCCATGAAGCTCACATTAGCGGGCCTGATTATAATCTTAAATTCCGCCATTGGTTTAGGCCAATCGGCGGAATTTTCGTTTATAAAACCTTTTCACAAATTCCCGAAGGCCAAAGCGGGACAAAACCTCACCCATTATTACGTTTTCAAAAATACGGGCAAAGCCCCGCTGGTAATTGATTCCTATGAAGTTGCCTGCCACTGTACCGTAGTTGATTTTCCCAAATACCCGATTGCTCCGGGCCAGACGGACTCCCTTAAACTGACTTTTGACACCAAAGGGAAAAGCGGTAACCAGGACCGGGAAATCGTTTTGTTCGCCAACACCAAAAAACCGGAAACCTACCTGAGATTTAAGGTTTTTGTGGAGGGTGAAAAGAAAAAGAAATAAAGCCTATTCTCCAAAAACCAAAGCCCGGAGCTTATCTTTCTCCCGCTTGAGCTCCTGCATTTTTTGTTTATCTTTCATTAAATAATAGATAAACCGCCACTTCAGCGAAATATGTTTGAAATACGCGTGCATGGAAAAAGCCAGCAGACCGGAAAGCGGCATGGATATGAAATAAGCCAGCTGATCCCAGAAATTCAACTGCAGCAGCTGCTTCATACCAAACATAAATGCCAGGTAAGCCAGGGGATATAAAATCAGGCCGAGCAACACGGATAAAGGCGCATAATATTCCACATCTTTGGTCAGTTTCGGTACAATCAGATCAGTCATTTTGTACTGGAGAAAATTATGCACCAAACCGAAAACATAGACCGGAAGTCCAATCAGCAGTAAAAAAACGGAGACCAACAGCTGACGGAAAAACATTTTTGTGCGAAAACGGCGATCCAAAAAATCGGAACGGATCTCATACTGGTTGAGGCTGGATTTCAGCTCCTTTAAGATTTCCCGGATTTCGGCAATCTTCCAGGGACTGGTGAGCTTGGTTTCTTCCATTTTATCCCTGATTTTCTTCAGCAAATCAAATTCGCCCGTTACCCCTTTGCGGTTTTGCCGGATGTAGCGCGAACTGAATACTTCATGGAGCTCTTCGGTCATCAGCTCGTCTTCTTTTTCGGCAGAATTGACCAAAACCTGTTCCAGGCGGATCCGGAAAACTTCCGTTAACTTTTTGGCCGTAGGTCCTGGGTTTTGCTCATAATCCCTGACGTAATTCTCTATGGAAACGGCCTGCCCGACATGGATCATTACCCGGCTCCGGAAACGATCGGCATCGAGGTAGTTCAATCCCAGGGGAACAATTTTAATTCCGAGGGAAGCACCGTTCCTTTTTTCAGCTTCGAGTGCAATGCGAGCCGCACCCGATTTTAAATCCCTCAGGTGCCGTTCCAGGTAACTTGTCCCCTCAGGAAAAATAAGCAGGCATTTTTTGTTTTCAAGAATGGAATAGCAGGCTTCGAAGGAATCTTTGTTTGATACACCTTCGGTTGTCCCTTCTCCCCTGCGGTTAACCGGGATCATATTGAGACTGCGTAGTATCTTATTCTTCAACGGAGAAGAGAATAGAGTCCCCTTAGCCATGAAATGGACAGGCAATTTGGATGCATAACCGATCATCCAGGCATCCATCAGGGTATTGGGATGGTTTGCAATGTAAATGCAAGGTCCGGAATCGGGCAGATTTTTACGGTTGATAATCTTGATCTCCTTATAATAGAAGCGGATTCCAATGGTAACAATCAATTTTAAAAATCGATATAACATCTCACAATTTGAGAATGAAAATAACTATTTTTTATTAAAGTGCCGGTTTTTAACGGAATTTCACATTCAGGCAGCGACTTCTTGCGGACCAAAACGCTCCAGTCGTTTATATACCAAAGGGGGATATTGATGATTCCTGTTTATTCAGGCTAACGATAATGGTGTTCTGTCCGGCAGGTTGCCAAAAGAAATTGAAAATTTTCAGGCGTAGTCCTTTTTGGTTGTACTCAATCCCGGATACGGTTTCAAAATCAAAGCCTTTTCGCTGTAAGGCCAGCTTACTGATTTTGTATTTGGAACAATTTACAGCACAGAGTGAAGCCAGCACCTGGTAATTTTTGAAGAGGACTTTCAAGGTTTCGCGCGAAACGTTCCGATTACTTTTCCGCAATTCAGCGTGGTACTTATTTTTGCATTTGACGGTGCAAAAGCGTTTATCGGAGCGCCCGAAAAGCTTAGCGTCGCAGATCACACAAAGCGGAATTTGATTTTCCTGAGCAGCAGGATGACATGAACAAGGCATAGGTTATATGGTTAAAATTAGGTATAACTAAATTAAACGGAATTTTTGAATTGCGCAAATTATTTTTTGGAAAAT
>CBINGV010000158.1:0-8443 GCA_966250255.1 uncultured Flavobacteriales bacterium
TTGTAAAAAGCAGGATCATTTGACGTAGTATTCACCAATATTTACCAGTTCCTTTCCGGATTTCCGGCAGCTGATCCGGTAGGTGTAGACCCCTTTCAGCAAGGATGACTTTTTTACCAGGAAGGTTTGCGTTTGCCTGACGGTGAAGTTTAGGTCGCGTTTCCTGTCGTCGGGGCGTTCCAGGCTCAACTCAAAAGATTCCACACCGTCAATTTGCGGCAGGCTTACGATCAAATGCACCGAATCGGAAGCAAAACCAACTGTCCCGCCTTGCTCGTCCCAGGCATTTTTGGCGGCTATTTCGCTTTCGTAGGCGATTTCCTTCCGGTAATAGTCGTCCGACACGAGGTCAACCCGGTTGGACATGATGATGGTGACCAGCACGCTGATAAATGCAACGAAGGCCGACATCCCGATTATAATTCCTTTTCCCCAGTTCATATCATTTGTTTTTAGAGCATTGGACCAATGAATTTTGTTTTTACCTCATCAATTTCTTTCCCGTTTCCGAAGACTTTCACCCGGATAATTTTTTTCCCGGATTGGATCATCGCTAGCGGCATTTCAATGATGAAGCGTTCCTTTAATTGTTTTTCGCCCGGCAGTTTGAGTTTTTTAACTGCCAGGATGATTTTGCACCCGGGACAATCCGCTTCAAGCCGGATATTAAAATCCTTTCGCGTTTTGTTGGTCAGGTTAATTTCATAAATGTTTGAAATCTGCTTATCCGCGGTCACCTGGTACGTGGAGCCACGCTGGCGGAAAATAGCTGTTTCAAAATCTTTCCGGGTCACCAGCAGGATCACCAGTGTCGCGAATACCCCGCCTAACAGGAGCGAATAGGCCTTCACCCTCCTTGTCCACTGGAAGGGAATCCCATCGCGAATGCCATTTTCCGAAACAAAGCGGATCAGTCCTTCGGGCTTGTTCACTCCCTTCATAATCGTATCGCAGGCATCGATACACGCCGTACAATTGATGCATTCCAGCTGCGTCCCGTTGCGGATATCGATCCCGGTCGGGCAAACGTGGATACACTGTTTACAGTCGATACAATCACCGAAGCCGCTCGCCGGACGGTCTTCGTTTTTTTTGTATTTCGCCCGCGTTTCCCCACGTTTATGATCATAAGCAACCACCATTGTATTCTGGTCCAGCAATACACCCTGCAACCTGCCGTAGGGACATATCGTCGTACAGACCTGTTCTCTTAAAAAGGCGAAAACCCCGTAAAAAACATAGGTAAACACCACAATGGCAATAAAGCCGCCTATATGCTGCCCGAGCGGGTCCGTCTGAATTCTCCAGAGTTCTTCGGAACCGATGATATAAGCCAGGAAAGTATTTGCGATCAGGAAAGAGATCAACCAAAACGCAACGTGCTTTCCTCCTCTTTTTAGAATTTTTTCCAGGTTCCAGGGCTGGGAGTCCAGTTTTTTCTGGTAGGTCCAGTCGCCTTCAATCCAGTATTCGACCCGCCTGAAAAGCATTTCCATAAAAATGGTGTGCGGACAGACCCAGCCACAGAAAAGGCGGCCGAAAATAATGGTAAAGAAGATGACAAAAATGACACCTAGTACGAGGGCAATGGCAAAAAGGTAGAAATCCTGCGGCCAGAAAACCTTGAAAAAGAGGACAAATTTGCGCTCCAGGATGTTAAACTGGAACATCTGTTCTCCTTTAAGATGAATGTGCGGGGAGAAGAAAAGCAGCGCTAACAGCAGGTAACTGACCAGTTTTCGCTTGTTGTACCAGGATCCGCCCGGTTTTTTGGGGAAAACCCAAACTCGCTTTCCTTTCTCGTTAACCGTTGCAATCCGGTCACGAAAGGATTCCTCCGCTTCTATTTCCTCGAAATCAATTTCCATGTTACTTCTCTGTAATCGTTCCCTCTGCTTCTTTTCCTTTTGTTTCCGGCAACTGGAGGATATAGGATCCTACCTGCTGGATTTGCACCGGATTGAGTTTGGAGTTGTGCTCCGGCATACCATTGGGTGTCCCGTTTTTAATTGTCCGGAAAAGGTCTTTGATATCAAAACCGTAAATCCATTGGTTGTCCGTTAGGTTGGGGCCGATATTTCCTTCACCGTTCGGATTGTGACAGGTTACGCAATTGGCCTGAAACACTGACTTTCCGGCAGCTATATCCGACGGCTCGCTTAATTGTGTCGCCGTTGTTTCGTCCACGTTCATGGCCATTTTTGCCAGGTAAGCTTTCACTTCCCTTTCCGATTTTTTCATGTCTTTTTCATATTCGGTCAGTTGCAGATCGGAAGTTTTGAAAACATGATAGTTGAACAGGTATACAATGGCGAATACGATGGTTGCTACAAAGCCCCAGACCCACCAGGGCGGAAGGTTGTTGTCCAGCTCCCGGATACCGTCGTACTCGTGATGAAGCATGATTTTTGACTCTTCCTCGATCGGCACAGTATCCGTCAGTACCCGGTTGATCTTCCGCGTAATTTTTTCTCTTTCCCGTTTAACCGGTCTTGGCTTGACCATGTACAGGAAGTTGCGGAACATGCCCCTCAGGTAAAGTATGACGACTAGCAGGATGACATTGATTGCCAGGAGGAAATAAATATCACTGTTTTCAACCAGCAGCCAAAGCGTAGGCTCTTTGCTTTCACCCGGCGCCGTAAATTGAAGTGCCAAAACTTCCTGCGGCGCAAATAGCAGCCCGAGTGTCACTAAAACAGCAAGCGTTTTTATGCCGGAGTTTCCTTCTTTGATTTTATTCCTGAAAAAATCAGATTTAACCAAAGAGATGATGGCGTTTGAGATCAGCAGGATCGCGAGCAATTGAATGAAAGCGAGAATGAGCAGCCAATAAAACAAGTCAAGGTTATCTTTATAATCCGGTTTGGAAACCAGCGTTTCCGTCCCACCTGCACGGATGGTGTCCTGCGCAGGTGGTGGCGGAGTGTAACTATCGACATAAGCCAGAACAGCATCGATTTCATCGTTGGATAGCTGTTGCGGACTCATGGCCGACGAACTGAAGTCTTTAATTGCCGTAGCCATTTTGCTTTTACCGGAAGCGATCAGGCCCTCGGAGTTGGTTACCCATTCATAGAGTAAATCACCTTCACCGGCATCCTGCCACTTTTGTTTCACTCCCTTCAGGTTGGGGCCGGTGGAGTTCTTTTCGAGCATGTGGCAGGTATTACATTTTGCCTTGAAAAGTTGCTCTCCCTGCGCTTTGGTATTCAGGGGGAGAAGCAGGACGCAAATGATCAAACTGGTTTTTAGGTATTTTTTCATGGTCTCGCGGCTTTAAATTCATCTTCATTGGTGTCTTCGAGGGGTAATTGGCTCAATTCCGCGACACGGCCTTTTTTCATGCGCACCACGCGCGCCAGCACGATCGCAAAAAAAGCCACGAATATCAGCAGGGAAAGCATTGGGTAGAGCGAAACACCTTTGATGGTGCTGAGGTTGTGTGTGATAAACCGTAACATAGCTTTATTTTTTAGTGTTCTTTTTTAGTTTTAATATCGGTTCCCAGTCTTTGCAGATAGGCGATGAGGGCAACAATTTCCTTGTTTTTTATCCGGTCTACTTCGCTTTTAATATCCAGGTTTTTCAGTATCTCCTTCGGCTGGTTATTGACAATGTCCGCGGCGATCTCTTCGGCTTGTTTTTCCAGGTCGGTCAATGCTTTTTGCTCGTAGCCTTTTGCATACGGCACACCAAGGGTACGCATTGCGGTAATTTTCTTTTCCGTCAGGGACAGATCAAGCTCGTTCTCTTTAAGCCAGGGATAAGCCGGCATAATGGAGCCGGGGGAAATATCCTTCGGAACGATGAGGTGCTGGTAGTGCCAGTTATTGCTCCGCAAGCCTCCTTCGCGCGCCAGGTCAGGTCCTGTGCGCTTGGAACCCCATTGGAAAGGGTGATCGTAAACGAATTCCCCGGAGTTGGAGTATTCCCCGTAACGGGTTGTTTCGAAACGGAGCGGCCTTATCATCTGGGAATGGCAGTTATAACATCCCTCGCGGATATAGAGGTCGCGGCCTTCCAGCTCAAGCGGCGTGTAGGGTTTCACAGAAGAGATCGTCACGACATTGCTTTTTACGGCCATGGTCGGGATAATTTCGATCAGTCCTCCGATCCCTACCACAATGATGCTCAGGATCATGAACTGTACCGGTTTACGCTCGATGACGCGGTGCCAGTATTCCTTCCCGGTATTAACCGTAACGTTTCTGCTGACGACTGCCTCGCTTTCTTCGTTGGCCACCAGCTTCCCGGCTTTCGCGGTTTTGATCAGGTTGTAGAACATCAGCACAGCCCCGGCGATGAACAACAAGCCTCCCAGGGAGCGGAGCATATAGAAAGGTTTCATCGCGTCTACCGTTTTCAGGAAATCCGCGTTTACCAAGGTACCGTCCGGGTTGAAATCCTGCCACATCAAGCCCTGCATAAAGCCGGCGATGTACATCGGGATTGCATAGAGAATAATTCCGAGTGTGGCAATCCAGAAATGCTGGTTGGCCATTTTTTTGGAATAGAGTTCCGTTTTATAAATACGCGGGAATAGCCAGTAGAGCAAGCCGAAGGTAAGCATCCCGTTCCAGCCTAAACCGCCTACGTGCACGTGTGCAATGGTCCAGTCCGTAAAATGGGAAATCATGTTGACGTTTTTAAGTGACAGGAGCGGCCCCTCGAAAGTCGCCATCCCGTAACAGGTCAGCGCAACCACCATGAATTTCAGCATCACGTCATCGCGCACACGGTCCCACGCGCCGCGTAGAGTCAGGAGGCCGTTGAGCATCCCACCCCACGAAGGTGCGATCAGCATTACGGAAAACACAACGCCCAGGCTCTGCGCCCAATCCGGTAAAGAGGTATAAAGCAAGTGGTGCGGGCCGGCCCAGATGTACATGAAGATCAAGGCCCAGAAATGGATAATGGAGAGGCGGTAGGAGTAAACAGGCCTGTTCGCTGCTTTTGGAACGAAGTAATACATCAGTCCAAGGTAAGGTGTGGTCAGGAAAAAGGCAACGGCGTTGTGGCCGTACCACCATTGAACCAGGGCATCCTGGACCCCGGCATACCAGGAGTAGCTTTTCAGGAAGGAAACCGGGAGCTCAAAGGAGTTGAAAATGTGCAGGATAGCAACCGTAACAAAGGTGGCAATATAGAACCAGATCGCCACATACAGGTGTTTCACCCGGCGGTTTAAAATGGTGGCAAACATGTTGAAACCGAAAACCACCCAAAGCAGCGTTATCAGGATATCGATCCACCATTCAAGCTCTGCATATTCTTTCCCGGAAGTGATTCCCAGCGGAAGGGTAATTACGGCGCAGAGTATGATAAACTGCCAGCCCCAGAAATTCAGCTGGCTCAGCTTGTCGCTCCACATCCGGGTTTTAAGCAAACGCTGTAGCGAGTAATAAACCCCCATAAAAATACCGTTACCAACAAAGGCAAAAATAACCGCATTGGTGTGCAGCGGCCTGATCCTCCCGAAGGACAAAAAGCTAAAGCCGAGGTAATCGTTAAAAAACTCCGGGAAAGCCAACTGCAAAGCAGCGATCAATCCCACCAACATTCCCGTAATCCCCCAGATTACGGTTGCATAAGCAAAATTCCGGACAATTTTATTGTCATAACTGAACTTTTCTGTTTCCATCTTTTGATTTATTTGGATTTTCTTGTGTTTCGTCGTCGAAGAGGATCCTGATCGAAGGGCTGTAGTCGTCCTCATACTGCCCGGTCTTTGCCGCCCATAAAAATGAGACCAGGAAAAACAGTGCAATAACAAGGCTTACGAGTAACATCAGATATATAATTCCCATGCTACAAATTACCTGGTTCCGGGAAAATTAAAGAATGATTTCTCTTAGCGGAAAAAATGATTTAAATCAGCGATTTTTGAGAGGGAGAAAAAAAACGACAGGGTGAATAAACCTGCCGCTTTAGTTTTTAACTTCAATTTTAGAAAATAGCTCAGTTTTCGGGTTCATAAGGGACACGAAGTTCATTTTTACACGTTTTTCCCGAGGCTAAACAGTCCAGGTTGCTGATCGTTGTTTCTGCGATATTCCGGAGGGCGGTTTCGGTGAGAAATGCCTGGTGTGCGGTGATCAGCACATTGGGATGGCCGAGTAATTCCCGGAACAGGATATCGGTCAACGCATTGTTTCTGTGGTCCCGGAAAAAGAGTCCCTTTTCAAACTCGTAAACATCCAGGCCCGCCGCCCCGATAATGCCGGCCCGCAATGCTGCGAGCAGATCTTTGGTGTCGATGATCGCTCCCCGCGCTGTATTCAGTAAAATAACGCCTTTTTTCATCAGGGCAAACGTATAGCGGTTAAACAGGTGTTTTGTTTCCGGGTTCAGGGGGCAATGAATGGAGATAACATCCGACTTCATACACAATTCGGGCAATTGAACGAACCGGACATTGAGTTCCTTTTCCTGCGCATATTTCGGATGTAGATCATAGCAAATGATGTTACAGCCGAAGCCGTTCATGATCCGGGCAAATGCTTCACCTATTTTCCCCATACCCACGATACCCACTGTTTTTCCGTGGAGGTCGGTGCCGGTCAGCCCGTCCAGCCTGAAATCCTGTTTGCCGATCAACTCTTGTGAGAGTTTGAGCCTGCGGTTCAATGCCATCAGCAGCGCAACGGCATGCTCGGCAACCGCGTAAGGCGAATAGGCCGGAACGTTGGCCACCTTTATCGACAGCCGTTTTGCCGCCCCGAGGTCCACATGATCAAAGCCCGCTGAGCGGAGAACGATATGTCGTATGCCAAGCGCAGCAAGCTTCTCCAGCACTTCTGCCGAAGCGTCATCTGATGTGAACAAGGCGATGGCGTCACACGAAGCTGCAAGATGCGTAGTGCTTTCATTCAGTTCTTCGTGGATAAAGACCAAATCATGCTTTTGAGCGCCTGCTTTTTCCAGGTAGGGCTGATCAAAGCCGTGCGTGCTGTAAATTGCTACTTTCATGAGATCAGGTATGTTTGATGCAGGGCCGGGAGCTCGCAGGCATAGCCGTATTTTTTTGATATAGCTTCTCTTAATCCTTCAGCGCCGTCTTTTTCGCCGTGCACAATAAATATTTTTTCGGGTTTTTCTTCAAGGGATCCCATCCAGTTCAGTAATTCCTTCTGATCTGCATGTGCTGAAAGCCCTTCTATCAGGACAACGGATGCTTTTACTTCGATAAATTTACCGTGAATTTTCAACGCTTTTGCTCCATCCAGCAGCGCCCGTCCACGGGTACCTTCCCCTTGATAACCCGAGATCATTACCGTTGTATTGGGCTTGTCCAACAGGTTTTCAAAATAGGTCAGGACCCGTCCTCCCGATGCCATCCCGCTGGCAGCAATGACAATTTTCGGTGTGCGGTCCTTCGCCAGCCGGATGGTGTCTTCGTATTTCCGGATAATCCCGGTTTCTTTCATCATCTGATCGCAATCGCTTTCAGACAGCGTATGCCATTCGGGGAAGCGTTTAAAAATGCTGAGCACACTTTTACCCATCGGGCTGTCGAGGTATATGGGGATGGGCGGGATCCTTCCTTCCCGTTTGAGCTGCCATACGTAATACATCAGCAACTGGGCCCTTTCAACCGCAAAACCGGGGATGATGACAGGACCTTTCTTTTCGGATGCGCGGTTGATCAAACGGGCTAAACTTTCTTTCGCGCCTTGCGGGTGGATGCAGTTGCCATAGGTCGATTCAATCACCAGGTAATCGGCCGCTAAGGGCTTCTCCGGGGAACGCAGCAGCGGATCAATTTCCCGGCCGATATCCCCTGAAAATACCCAGCGCTTATTGTTGATGTCCAGTTCAATAAATGTCGCCCCGACAATGTGGCCGTTGTAATTATAGCGGAAGCTAATTTCGGGTGCAATTGGAATCCAATCCTGTAAATTTTCAGGGACGAAAAGGGGAAACACGGCTTCCGCTTCTTTTACATTATATAAAGGCAATGCCGGTGTATGCTTGCTGAATTTAAAACGATTGGCCCTCTCGGCATCTTCTTCGTTGATGCGTGCGCTGTCAAGCAAAACAAGTTTCGCAATTTCGAGGGTGGGCGAAGTTCCGAAAATTTGACCTCTAAATCCCTGTTTGACAAGTAAGGGAAGATACCCGACATGATCAAGGTGGCCGTGGGTCAGGAGAACGCAGTCGATTTCCGAGGCATCAAAGGGTAACTTAGCCCAATTGAGTAATCT
Organism: uncultured Flavobacteriales bacterium; assembly: GCA_966250255.1. GTDB lineage: Bacteria > Bacteroidota > Bacteroidia > Flavobacteriales_D > Crocinitomicaceae > M2408. Next base: position 8,208 of record CBINGV010000158.1, read on the forward strand.
CAATTCTTTCAGTCCCTGGAACAGACCGCAATCTATCAGGATTTTTTTACCATTCACCTCCAGCAAGTGCTTGGAGCCGGTAACAGTCCCGGCCGCACCGAGGAATGTAATTTTTGTTCTGTTGTTGTGATTCATTATCGTTCTATTCAATCAGGTAACTTTGTATTTGCTTTGAAACTGCTAGCACAATTGCCGGGCTTCTTCCATGACCTTATTGATACGTGCTTGTTTTAGGC
>CBINGV010000159.1:0-8363 GCA_966250255.1 uncultured Flavobacteriales bacterium
GGACAGGAAAACAAACAGACCTAAAAAAACAACATAACGTGATTTTCTAAAGTGCATAGCTGACCCCCATATTAAATTGTAAGATCGAACAAAACTGCTGTTTGTTCAACAACATGTAAATATGGTCCTGGAAGGTACTGGTCCCATAATAAAAATCCGGCAGGCTTTTACCGATGTTCAGCGCATAGCGGAAACTGAAATTCATGAGCATGCGATCGGAAAGCGGCTTGCGGTAATTCAGCGTATAATTGATCGATTTGTAAATAAACCGGTTCGGACGCGTGGTCGTGAAATATTCCGAGTAATTTTTTTTGCCGTAAACCATGGTGTAGCTCCAGCCGGAGCTTTCCATAGATTCATACAGGTAATCCTTTTCAACCAGCGAGATCAGGCGGATACCGAAACCGAACTGGTGGCTGATCCCCACCGGCAAAAGTCCTTCCCGGCTGCTGAATTCGAGCTTTGGATTGATCGTAAAACTGCGGAATTGCAGGGCTTCATTTCGGACACCATACGAATAGAAATCATCGTTGGGATCATCGTCATAATTAACCATCCGGGTATTGATGGCGTCAAAGTTCAGGTCGAGGCCCATCCCGAAATGTTCGCCCACCAGGCGGAGATAGCTCAGCCGGGCCCCCGGGTTGATCTTGTCAACTTTATCGACCAGGTAGGCCCCTTCTTTTTGGTAAAAGCTATAATCATTGGCTTTGAGGTGGAGGTAATCATAAATCGCCGGGACCTGGATATTGATTCCCGCATCAATGAGGTTTCTCTTCCCGATATACCCTGAAAACTGGGCCGAAAGCGTCAGGCTCAGGGTAGAAAACGTCAGTAAAATCAATTTTTTCATGGCTATTTGGAAGATTTAAGCGTATATAGAATGTTATAAACCCTGTTCTTAATCGAATATTTATTGACCGGTGCCTGGTCGTGGTACTTGTTGCGCACCAGGAGCTCACCGTTCTCAATGTCAAGCACCAGGAAGGTCAGGTTCGTTTTGTTGGCTTTCAGGAAGGCCACCGGGTAATACACCATGGCGATCGGGAAAATAATAACCGAGAGGTAGATCATCGAACCGTTCACTTCCACGTAACGCTCGTGCTCAAATACGGAAAGCATCACTTTACTTGTACCGTTTTTCTCGCGGATTTCAAGCAATTGGTTATAATCTGTCGGGAACAATTCAATTTCGTCGTTATCGTTCAGCTCCGAGAGGTAAGACATCAGCACCGAACGTTGGTTAAAGGCCTCCGTTCCGTTATTCAGCAGGTTGGAACTGCTCAGCATGGTTACGTCAACGCCCAGCTCGCGGGAAACTTCTTCCACCGAACGGGTATAATCGACCTGGAGCTTTTCGGATTTGATGCGGTTGATCCCTTTCCGGTTATAACTGAAAATAACCGGCTCCAGGTAAATCATGGAAGTGATCCCCAGCTTATTGCCGTTTTTCTCTTCTTCCCGTTCGCGTTTCCGCTGTTCCTTAAGCGAGAGCTTGTCATACGCTTCTTCATCCGCTTCCAGCTGGTCAGATTCGGCTTTGTATTCTGCAAACTTGTCGTTAAAGAGCTTCAAATCCAGCAAATCCGTTATGGCATACAGGTGAAAAGAGCTTGTATCAAAGGCCTCTACCTGGTCCGGGTTATTTTTCTTCTTGATTTTCTCGTATTTGCTGAGGTTCTCCGTTTTGGTTTCGGTCACTGTGGCAACCGTATCCTTTTTGGCGTTTTTTGCCATAAATTCCTGGTAAGCCTGCTCATAGGTTTTATGAGAATACTTTTCGAGGTTGAACTTTTCGGTAAACGCCAGTGTTTTCACCATTTTATCCCAGATGGCCTTGATGATCACATCATCGGGGTTTTCTTTGCGGATATCTTCAACCATACGCATCGCAACTGTCATGGCCTGCATCTTATTGAGGTTTTTCAGCAAGGTTTGATATGTAGCGATTTCTCCTTCCAGCCTGTCGGTGGAAGGAACTTTTTTGTTGAAGCCTCCTTTCGACTTGTATTGCCCGTAGCCTAACCAGGCTTTGGCCTTCATTCGTTTCAAGTAGAGCGAGTTCGGGTATTGTTTTTCCAGGATAAAAATCGAGTAAAGCGCATCATCAAATTCTGCATCGACAATATCGGTCCGCACGCTTTCAAAGCGGCAAAGGGTCCGGATATATTCAAAGCGCTCTTGCCCGAACTGGTAGACTTTACTGCCCCAGTCTTTGTAATTTTCCAATTCTTTCTGAACGGCATCTTTCCGCTTCTTAATGTTCGGATGTGAGCTTTTGCTGTCGTCTGCATCTTCGAGCGCCTCAATCAGGTATTTATCCTTCGGGTAAAAACCTTCCGGGATGGTGAGCAAAGGGGAATTCAATGCCGTTTTCGGGAATTCGACTTCTTCGAAAGGAAGATAGGAATACAACAATACGTCAAAAGTTGAGATCAGCTGGTCCCGGCTGTAACCGGCATCGTAATAAAGCTGGATTCCTTTTTTATCGGCTTCAAATTCTTTGTCTTTCGAGAAATTGCTCAGCGCCTGGATCTTATCCTGGTTCCGCTTGCTGCGGGTTTTGTAATCAAAGGTTTCAACCACGTGTTCCTCCTTGTAATGTACAATTTCATGGGCCAAAACATAAGCCAGCTGGGCTTCGCTCGTGAGCTGGGAAACCAACCCGGTAGTCACGAAAATAATCCCCTGGTAGGTCGAAAAGGCATTCGTTTCGTTGGATTTGATGGTATAAAACCGCAATTTCTTGCGCAGCGGCTCGTCTTTCTCCAGCAGCTTGTCCGCAATCTGGTTCACGTACTCGGAAACCTCGTCGCCATACACAACAATCCCCGAATGAAGCAGGTCATTGATCGCATAATGGACGCCCTCAAGGAAAACTTTTTCCCTTTCTCCTTTGAGCTTGAGCGAGCCGTTTTGCAGGTCATCCTCAATTTTCCGGAAAGCATTGGTGGTAAAATCATCCGGGATATCCCCCACAGCCTGGAGGTTCCGGAAATTGTTAAAGTCCTGCTGTCCAAATGAAAAGACAGAGCTAAACACATAGGCAAGCAACAGTGAACGGGTCAATTTCATAGTCGAAGTTTTGCCAAAACTAAGCAAAATTCATATATCTCACTTCATTTGACAAAAAATTGTTTCAGGTGCCCGGCTAAAAATACAAGATAAATACTGCCCGCGCCTTGGTCTTTCGTCAAGAAAAATTAACTTTGTACAAATTAATAGTGCATGCTGAAAATCGGTGTTTTAGGCGCAGGACATTTGGGAAAAATTCACATCCGGCTCATCAGGGAATTGGAAAACAATTACCAACTCGTTGGTTTTCACGACCCCAACCCGGAAACTTCTGCGGAAGCGGAACAACTTTTCAACACGAAATCCTGGTCTTCCCCGGAAGAACTGATTGCGGCCGTGGATTGTGTCGACATCGTTACCCCGACCCTGTATCACTTTGAGCTGGCTGCCCTGGCGCTGCGTGCCGGCAAACATGTTTTTATCGAAAAGCCGGTTACCCAAACCCTCGGGGAAGCGCACGAGCTAATGCGTATCGCCCGGGAAAACGGAGCCACCGTGCAGGTTGGACACGTGGAGCGCTTCAACCCCGCTTTCCAAAAAGCCCTGCCTTTCTTCAACGAGCCCATGTTTATCGAAACCCACCGCCTGGCGCAGTTTAACCCGCGCGGAACGGACGTACCGGTGGTGCTCGATTTGATGATCCACGACATCGATGTCATCCTGAGTGTCGTGAAATCTGAGGTGCGCACAATCTCCGCTTCGGGTGTGCCGGTTATCAGTGAATCCGATGACATCACCAATGCGCGCATCGAATTTGAGAACGGCTGTGTGGCCAACCTCACCTCTTCGCGGATTTCCCTGAAAAACATGCGTAAATCGCGTTTTTTCCAGAAAGATGCCTACATCAGCGTCGATTTCCTGACCAAGGAGCTCGAAGTGTTTCGCATGCAAAGCATCGAAGGCGAAGCGGATCCTTTTGATATCGTGTTCGACCCCGGGAACAACAGTCCCAAAAAGAAAGTGCTGTTTGACAAGCCGGATATCGAGGAAACGAATGCCATTAAGCAGGAGCTCGAATCCTTTCATTGGGCCATTACAACCGGAAACCGGCCGGTGGTGGACATCGAAGACGGGGCGCGGGCACTTGAGGTTGCCACCCTCATCCTCGAAAAACTCAGCCAGGCAAAATTTTCGCTTTGAACAATATCCACTGCCCTTTGGCGTTAATTAACAAAACTATTTATGAAATTTTTTACAAAAATCGGTCTGATCTCCTTTTTGTTCTTAAGCTCATGCATCAAAAACAACCCGGACCCGTCCTGGATCAAAATTGAAAACTGGGTCCTGAATGAAAACCTGGATGTTACAGAAGGCGAGCTTACGCACAATTTTACCGATGTTTATGTAACCGTTGACGATAAAATTATCGGGATCTTTGAAGTTCCGGTCCGTTTGCCCCTGCTTGAAGAAGGTGAACACAAAATCGGTCTTTACCCGGTGATCCGCAACAACGGAATTTCAGCCACCAAAAAGATCTATCCTTTCTGCGAGCCGCAGATTATCACGGTGAACCTCGTTAAGAACGAAGTGACAACCATTGTGCCGCAAACCCGTTATTATGATGGTACCGAATTCTGGATCGAAGATTTTGAAAATACCGTGTTCAATATTGATGACAATAATCCTTATAGTATGGCTAAGCTTGTGAAAGGCAACGACCCGGCGATCCTGCAATACGGCAATTATTACGGTCATGTACCCCTAACGGATATTGATTCAACCTGGCTCGGAAAAACTTCCGAGATGAGCCTGCCGAAAAGCGCTGCCGAAGTGTACCTCGAAATCGATTATATGAATAGCAATTCCGTATTGACCGGCGTGTATGCTTATTCCGGAACGGATTTCAAAGACAACCCGAACATCCAGCTCAACCCGCAGGACGAGGCTGAGCTCCAATGGAAAAAAATCTACATCGACCTCAAGGAAATTGTTTCCTCCTCCGTAACGGCCACGGCTTTCATGCATTACTTCATGGCCATTCTCGACGAAGGAAAAAGCAGCTCCAACATCTACTTCGATAACATCAAAGTTGTACATTTCGAAATGGTAATCTCAAAAAAATCATACCTGCTTTTCCTGCTCGACTTCCTGTCGGCGATGATTTCCTGGTTTGGGTTTTACTATTTCCGGAAAGTCACCATCGAAAAAACGGAATTCGACACCAGCGAAGCTTTTTTCTGGGGCATGGCCCTCATTCCTTTTTTCTGGACGACGCTTTATATGCTCCAGGGAACCTATGTTGACGTCAAGCGCATTTACCGCCTCAGGATGCTCAACATCACTACGCAGGCCACTTTTCTCGGGTCGATCATCCTCTTTTTTGCGTTGATCCTCGACGACTCGATCCGGAATTACCAGTTGTATTACCGTTCTTTCTTCGCCCTGATCGTGATCCATTTCTGCTGCGTATTCGTTCCGCGCCTGATTTTTACGAGCATCCAGGTTTACCGCATCCAGAGCCGCAGGGAAGGTTTTAAGACTATCTTGCTGGGCGGCAGTGAAAAAGCACTTAACATTTACCGCGAAATTACTTCCATGCCCAAAAGCATCGGGAATGAATTCATCGGTTTCGTGAACCTGAACGGCATCGATAAGCTGCTCGAAGACGAAATCCCTTACCTGGGGCATGTTTCCGAGCTGGAAAGCATCCTCGCCAAACACAAAGTCGAAGAAATTATCATTGCACTCGAAAGTACGGAGCACGAACGCCTCAAATCGCTTATTTCCAAGATTTCACGCAAGGAAATCAAAATCAAGATCTTACCGGACATGTACGACATCCTGGCCGGTTCGGTAAAGCTCAACAACATCTTCGGGGCCCTACTGATTGAAGTAAACACCGATAAAATGCCGGTGTGGCAAAAAATCACCAAACGCTTCCTCGACATTACCTTTTCGCTGATTGCGCTCGTGACGCTTATCCCATTGTATATCGGGCTGGCAATCGCGGTAAAAACATCATCCAAAGGCCCGGTTTTCTTTACCCAGGACCGCATTGGCCGCAGCGGAAAAAAATTCAAAATCATCAAGTTCCGGACGATGTATATCGATTCCGAAAAAAACGGGCCGCAGCTTTCCCGCGTCGACGACCCGCGCATTACACCGGTTGGGCGTTTCCTGCGTAAAACCCGCCTCGATGAGTTCCCCCAGTTTATTAACGTGATCAAAGGTGATATGTCGCTCGTTGGGCCGCGCCCGGAACGCCAGTTTTACATCGACCAGATTGCCGCCATTGAGCCGCAGTTCCTCGAGCTGAATTCCGTTCGACCGGGAATCACATCCTGGGGACAGGTCAAATACGGCTACGCCGAAAACGTGGAGCAGATGCTGCAGCGCATGAAATACGACCTGCTCTACCTCAAAAACATTTCCCTCGCGGTGGATTTTAAAATCATGCTGTATACGATTTTAATTATCTTTAAGGGCAAAGGGAAATAAATGACACACAAACTAGCGTATCTCTGCGGTTCCAAAAGCTGGGGCGGGCTCGAAATGAACCAGCTTCGCAATGCCTGCTGGATGCAGGAACGCGGCCACCAGGTCGTTTTTTTCTGCTGGAAAGACAGCCCGCTCGCCGAAGAAGCCCAAAAATCCGGCCTGGCAGTTGTTCTCCTTCCCCATTACCGCAAATATTACGATTTCAAGAACGGGAAACGACTTTGCCGGGAACTGAAACAGGGAAATTTCACCCACTTGCTGATCCGTTCAACCTATGATATGAGCATCGCCGCATTTTGCAAAAGCAGGCTGGGCAAAAGCATTCATTTGTCTTATTTTATGGAAATGCAGCTCGGGGTCCGGAAAACCAACCTGCTCCACACCCTCCGTTTCCGGAAAATCGATTTGTGGAGCTGTCCCTTACCCTTTCTGGCCAAACAGGTCGAAACCATGACCCGCTTTCCGAAGGAACGGATTTGTATCATCCCTTCCGGGCTGAAACTCGCTGACCTACAGATCAGCGATACACAGGCAGAAACCCGGACCAGGCTCGATTTGCCCCGGGAAACTTTTTTATTTGGGCTGATCGGCCGCTTTGATCCGCAGAAAGGCCAGCTTTTGCTACTCGAAGCCCTCGTAAAGGCAAAAAACACGAATTTCGGTGTTGTGCTGCTCGGTGAGCCAACCAAAAATGAAGGAGAAACATATTCGCAGCAAATCCTGGATTTTATCCGCGAAAACCAGTTGGAAGAACGCGTATTCATTCGTGGCTTCCGCAAGGATATAGCAACTTTTTACCGCGCCATCGATTGCTTTGTAATGGCGTCCAAAGCAGAAACTTTCGGCATGGTTACCATTGAGGCCATGGCCTGCGGAACACCGACCCTCGGCAGCAATGCCGGCGGAACACCCGAAATCCTGGAACACGGAAAAACGGGCAGCTTGTTTCATACCCTCGATGCGGCAGACCTTGCCCGGAAACTGGACGAAATCAGCTCGGGGCAAATTCACATTCCGGCTGAACTCTTGCAGGAAAGTGCCGCCCGCTATGATTACCGCAAAATTTGCAGCGCTGTTGAAAAAAAACTCGGGCTGATCACGCATTGAGTCGCTTCACCCATAATTCTTTTTTATATTTGCACCTTATTTAAGACACATTTATGAAAGTTAATCCGGCATACAATACCAGGGAGAAATTATTGGAACTCTACAACAAACCCCTGCTGGAACTGGTTTTTGAAGCGGCGACCATTCACCGTCAATTCCACAATCCGCGCGAGGTGCAGATGTCTTCCCTTCTGAGTATTAAAACCGGCGGTTGCCCTGAAGATTGCGGCTATTGCCCGCAGGCAGCCCGTTACCACACCGATGTGGAAGCCCACAAACTCATGACGGTTGAATCCGTTGTGGAACAGGCCAAAAACGCCAAAGCCAATGGCTCATCCCGTTTGTGTATGGGCGCTGCCTGGAGGGAAGTACGCGACAACCGTGATTTTGACAGCGTAGTAGAAATGGTACAGGCCGTAAACGACCTCGACATGGAAGTGTGCTGTACTTTGGGTATGCTGAACGAAGACCAGGCCCACCGCCTCAAGAAAGCCGGGCTTTTTGCCTACAACCACAACCTCGATTCTTCGAAAGAATTTTATAAAGACATTATCTCCACCCGCGAATACGACGATCGCCTCAACACGATCGAAAATGCCCGTAAGGCAGGCATTACTGTCTGCTCCGGCGGAATTATCGGAATGGGCGAAGCTGTCGAAGACCGTGTCGGACTTTTGCTGAGCTACATGGAAATGGAAACTCCGCCGGATTCTAGTCCGATCAACGCCCTCGTAGCTGTGGAA
>CBINGV010000160.1:0-8301 GCA_966250255.1 uncultured Flavobacteriales bacterium
TCGTGGCATCAAACAGAAACCAGGGAAGACCGATGTACTCCTGGTCGATGGATGCTGCAGCCACCGAAACGGCCAATATCCGGGTTTTAAAAGAAGCGCTCGACCTGATTAACATCGTTCCTAACCCGTATTATGCCTTTTCGGAATACGAAACGAGCAAGGTCGACAACCGGGTGAAGATCATCAACCTGCCGGAAAAATGTACCATTAAAATTTACAATGTATCCGGCAAGCTGATCAAAACCTTCAAGAAATCCAGTCCGGTCACCTTCCTAGACTGGCTGCTGGTGAATGAGCAGAACATTCCTGTTGCTTCGGGGGTTTACCTGGTTCATGTGGATGTTCCGGGAGTAGGAGAACGGATCATCAAATCCTTTATCGGGGTCAGGACTCCGGATTTTAATGGCTTCTAAAGTGTAACCTTTTTGAGGAAATGCAGTAAAAGGAACAAAAAAATGGTATGAAAAAAATACTTGCAGTTTGTTTCCTGAGCTTGCCGCTACTCGTTTTTACCCAGGAATATAAATCCGCATTTGGCGTTAAAATCGGTTATCCCGGTTTTGTTGGCCTCAACGGAAAAGTATTCATGGGAAAATGGCTTGCCCTGGACAACCTGGCCGGAGTAAATTTTGACAGGGATAACCAGTTTGTTGCCTTAATCCCGGTGCTTGAATTCAATAAAAAATTCGGCTTGAACGACGGGTACAACTGGTACGCCGGTGCCGGTCCCAATTTCCAATACTATATTTCAGGAGCTTATATGCACGATGATGCATCAACCACGAACGGGCTGCTGATCAAAACAGACGCTTTGTTCGGACTTGAGTATACCGCGCCAAAGACCCGGATGAACGCAGCCATCGAAGGCGGACCAAGCATTAACGTTTATCCTTTTATAAAAGTCGGGGGCTTTGTGAACATTGCCGTTCGTTTTGCCATCCTTGACCGCTTCGACTAAGGTTTAATCCACATAGCTCAGCTTGAGCATATTGGTTTTCCCGTTTTCCTCGAGGGGAATGGAAGCAATGTTGATCACCAGGTCACCGGCTTTCAGTAAACCTTCTTTTTTCAGTAAATATTTGATGTCGGCGATCGTATGATCGGTGCTCACGCGTTTGTTGTAGTAAAAACCTTTCACCCCCCAGATCAGGTTGAGCTGCGTCAGGATCTTTTTGTTGCTCGTAAAGACATAAATCGGGGCTTCCGGGCGCTGGGATGCCAGCTTGTAAGCCGTGTAACCGGAAAAAGACATCGTGACGATCGCATCGGCTTCCACGCGCTGCGCCAAACGGCAGGCATTGAAACAAATGGAATCCGAAATGAAGCGGTGCTGCGATTTGTCGGGCGCAACCTCTTTGTTGTAAATCCCTTCGAATTTTTCCATTTCCTTCACAATGTTTGCCATCGTTTTGATCACTTCTATCGGGAATTTACCCACTGAAGTTTCGGCAGAAAGCATCACGGCGTCGGCACCATCCAATACCGCATTCGCCACGTCGTTCACTTCGGCGCGGGTCGGTGTAATGTTGGTGATCATGCTTTCCATCATTTGTGTAGCAACGATGATCGGCTTGGCGAATTCAAAACATTTTTTGATCAGCATTTTCTGGATCAGCGGAACGTTCTGGTAAGGAACTTCCACCCCGAGGTCGCCACGCGCTACCATGATGGCATCCGTGACTTTCAGGATATCGTCAATATCGTTTACCGCTTCCGGTTTTTCGATTTTGGCCACAACTTTTGCCTTGCTTTGCGCCTGGCTGATGAAGTGCTTGAGCTCAATGATATCCCGCCCCGAACGCACGAAGGACAAACCGATCCAATCCACATCCTGCTCCAGGGCAAAGGTGAGGTCTTCGATGTCTTTTTTGGTCAGGCAGGGCATAGAAATCTTCGTGTTCGGAAGGTTCACCCCTTTTTTGGAAGACAGGATCCCGCCATGCACCACTTCGGCCTGGATGCTTTTTTTATTGTCGGTGGAAACAACTTTCAGGATCAGTTTCCCGTCATCCAGCAGGATCCGTTCTCCCGGTTCCACATCTTTGGGCATCTGCTCGTAGTTGATGGAGAATTTCTCGGCCGTACCGACGATTTTTTCCGTGGTAATGTGTACGGTTTTGCCGTTTTCCAGGAAAACCCCATTGTTTTCCATTTCATGGGTGCGGATTTTCGGGCCCTGTAAATCGGCCAGGATAGCCACATTCAAACCGGTTTCGGTATTGATTTCCCGGATCGTCTGGATAATTTTAGCATAATCCTCGTAAGCCCCGTGTGAAAAATTCAAACGGCAAACATTCAATCCTTCCAGGATCATTTCTTTCAGTACTTCCTTGCTGGAAGATGCCGGACCAAGGGTCGCAACTATTTTGGTTTTTTTCATTTCTCTGTTTATTTTTCCATTTCACATGGACTTGCCTGACGGCTCAATTCATCATTCAAATACAATTTGCTGCGTGGACACGAATTCTTCCGGGTCAAAACCGTAAGCGGCCACCACATTCGGGATGTTGCGCAGCTGCTCAATCCAGCGGTCCGTGTCCAGCGTATAGTTATCGCAGATAAACAAAAAATAGTCGATCTGCTGTTTTTCGGGAATCAGGAATTTCCCTTCGTTTTTGTTTTTGATGAGGTACAGGTTCCAGCGTTCCTGTTCGTGGTGCATCGTGTAATAAGGATGCTCCGAAACCACAGCGCCTTTTTTCCCGGTGATCACAAAGAGCTCAGGCGCTTTTTCAAGTTTCAGGCCAAGGCCTTCGTTGATGTTCCATACCAAACGATAATCACCGACATGGGAACAGATACCGATCAGCTCGTAATCGATTTCATTTTCAAAATCCAGGTGGTGCTTCGTTATTTTTGCCATAAAAACAAGCAACGAAGGTAAGAAAAAAATAGAAGCGGAAGATTAAGTTTGTTTTAAGATCGAATTTACCGGAATTTTTACAGGATAAAAAACGCTTAATGCGGCTCGTTCACTTCCCAGTTTTTATCGCGGTCGTTTTTATACGAAAGCGATTTGATTTTTAGCACATGCTCGTCAAGATAGGTAATCTGCCATTCCTCCTCGGCATTTCCTCCCCAGAATTTATAGCGGATCAAAATGGTGGAATCTGTTTTTTGCTCCCAGCTTCCTTCGTAATTTTTATAGTGGATCGGCGGTGTTCCGCACCAACCGGAATTCTGGCGTTTCAGGAGTTTCCCGTTTTCCTGGAAACAAATCCCAGCCTTATCCTCTATAAAATCGGGCCGGTGGTGGTAGGTGGTTGTCTCCACCTCGTAGTTTCCGAGTGTCCAATAACCCAATAAATCAGATCGTTTTTTCTCCTTTTCCTTCGAAAAAGAGAAGAGCACCAAAGCAACGACTAAAAACACAAAAGATTTCATAAACCGGTATTTTAAATGCAGTAAAACTTCCGGGAAGAAACGTTCAAAAAGCGTTCCAAATTGCCGGGAATTTACTTTTCAACAGGAAAGCCTTTCTGCTGTCGGCCAAACGCAACATTTTCCTATCTTTGTAAAGATACAAAAAACAGCAGGCCGTGCCCAGAAAACCGCTTTCATCAGCCCTTGAATTATTTTCCGCGGATACCGGGACAAAACTCGAGCTTCCCCTGGCGAACGGAGGCATTGTGGCTGGTTTTCCGTCCCCTGCGATGGATTTTGATGAAACCAAGATTGATCTTAACCGCTACCTGATCAAACGGCCTTCGAGCACCTTTTTCGGGAAAGTTACCGGGAATTCGATGGAAGGCGCGGGGATTTACGATGGTAACTTGCTGATTATTGACAAAAGTATCAAACCCCGAAGCGAGCACATTGCCGTTTGTTTTATCGACGGTGAATTTACCGTGAAGCGGATCCGCATTGAAAAAGACTGCGTTTGGCTGATCCCGGCCAATGAAAATTACGAACCCGTGCGGGCCGATTCCTCCAACGATTTCAGGATCTGGGGAATTGTGACCTACGTAATCCGTTCCGTATAACATGTTTGCCCTGGTTGACTGTAATAATTTTTACGCTTCCTGTGAGCGCGTTTTCCGCCCGGAGCTGGTGGGAAAACCGGTGGTCGTTTTGTCCAACAACGACGGTTGTGTGATTGCCCGCAGCAACGAAGCCAAGGAAGCGGGCGTACCGATGGCTGCCCCGGCCTTTAAATACGAAGGCCTGTTCCGGGAAAAAGGCGTCACGGTTTTTTCGGCCAATTTTGAGCTTTACGGTGACATGAGCACGCGGATTATGAACCTGCTGGGGGAATTTTGCCCGGACATCGAAATCTATAGCATCGATGAAGCCTTCCTGCGTATGGATGGCAGCCGCTACCTGGATCTGAACCAACATTTCCGGGAAATGCGCGAATACGTGAGCCGCAGCAGCGGGATCCCGATCAGCGTGGGGGTAGCGCCGACCAAAGCCCTATCAAAAGTAGCGGCGGAAATCGTGAAAAAATACCCGCAGCAAACCGGTGGGATCTACATCATCGACACGGAAGAAAAACGCCTGAAAGCCCTGAAATGGATGAAAATCGAACGGGTTTGGGGCATTGGCCGCCGGCATTCCAAACGCCTGAAACAAATGGGAGTCGAAACGGCCTATGATTTTACCCAGTTACACGACAGCTGGGTGTATCGTCACATGACGACCGTAGGCATCCGGCTGAAGAAAGACCTGCTGGGCATGCCGACGCTTGACCTGGACGACATCAAACCCAAACGGCACATCGCCACCACGCGCACGTTTGAAAAAAGCCTGACAGATAAAACGGAAATAGCAGAACGCATCTCGACTTTTGCCGTGTTTTGCGCCGAAAAACTCCGGAAACAAAATTGCACCTGCAGCTCCCTGATGATTTTCATCCAGCCGAAAATGAACGACGATTTTTATTCATACAGCTCCAACAGCGTTTTCGTGAAGCTGCCTTTCCCTACCAATTCCAACCTGGAAATCGTTTCCTTTGCGAATGATGCGTTGGATAAGTTGTTTGAGTCCGGAACGGCTTATCGACGCGGCGGCGTGGTGATCATGGATTTTGCCCCCGAATCGGAAACCCAGCTTTCGCTGTTCGAAAACAGCAATCCGAAGCATAAAGCGCTGATGGGAGCGGTAGACAAGCTCAACCAGGTTTATGGCCAGCAAAAAGTGCGCCTGGCAGTCCAGGATCAGAAACGCATCTGGAAAATGAAGCAGGCCAAATTGTCGCCGCGCTATACGACCAAAATCGAAGAAATTTTAAACATCAAGGCTTAACCAGAAGCCAGAAAATTCCCAAACACAACATTAAGGAAATCCCGACATTGGTTAGCGCCCAAAGCATATTTCCCTGCTGGGCGAGCAAAACCGTCTCATAACTGAAAGTGGAAAAGGTGCTGAAACCGCCGCAAAAACCGGTAATCACCAAAGGAGCGAGCCAGGAATACGTTTCGCTTTTTTCCCGGAAAAACAAAATGCAAAGAGCCAGAATGAGGCAGGCAATTACATTCGAAAGCAAGGTTGCCAGCGGGAAATCCGTCCAGCGCAGTCGGAGCACAAGCACCGAAATACCAAAGCGGGCCAGCGAACCCAGGCCGCCACCGATGAATACATACAGGACTTTCATGAGAGGAGAGGCAAAACGCGGTCCACATCTTCCGGAACATCGATATTGGGTGTTTCGATGTCCGTTTCCACCACCCGGATCGGGTAACCGTAGTAGAGCCAGCGAAGCTGTTCAAGTGATTCAACCTGTTCGAGTTTCGTAGGCTCAAGCCGGACAAGCTCCATCAAGGTTTCCCGGCGATAAGCATAGAGACCGATGTGGCGCAGGAAAGGATAAAAGTCCAGGGCGTTTCCTTTGAAATTCGCTGTATTCGGAATGAAGCTGCGCGAAAAATAGAGCGCCTGGCCATCCTGGCCCGCAACAATTTTGATGCGGTTCGTGTTGTTGAGATCAGCTTCCGAAACCTGGCGGATCCCCAGCGTAGCGATTTGAACGGCAGGGTCTTCAAACGCAGCGATCAGTGCATCCAACTGGCGGAAATCAACCAGCGGCTCGTCGCCCTGTATGTTAATAATCACATCATAATCACTGTGCTGCAGGGCCACTTCACCACAACGGTCAGTTCCGCTTGGGTGGGTATCAGAAGTCAGCACAGCCTCGCCGCCGAAATTTTTCACTTCGTCCAGGATGCGCTGATCATCCGTTGCTACGATGATCCGGTCAATGTTTGTGGCCCTCGAAGCCCCCTCGTACACCCGGCAGATCATTGTTTTTCCATTCAGATCCAGCAAGGGTTTCCCGGGAAAACGTGAAGAAGCATAACGGGCGGGAATGATACCAAGAACTTTCACACTAAAAAACTGAAAATTTTGATAAAGCTAGGGTTTTTTTTTGGAAAATTATACGTAACTTTAGTTGAATCTAACTCAACAAAATTGAATTCTACCGATTTACAACAACAGATTGCGGTGACCCTGTTGCCCCATTTCGGCAAAAAACGGGTCCGCACCATCCTCAAATATTTGGGCTCGCTGGATACTTTTTTCAAAGCGAGGAAAAAAGACCTGCTTGGTATTCCGGGTTTGAGTGAAAAGCACATTCGCCAACTTGACCTTTCCCTCGCGCTGAAACAGGCCGAGCCACATGCAGAGTACCTGGTGAAAAACGGTTTCCGGGCGCATTTTTATACGGACCATGCTTATCCGCAAAAACTCAACGAATGTGACGATGCTCCGCTTATGCTTTACAGCGAGGGCGAAATGGATTTGAATGTGCCCCGGAGCGTTGCTATCGTCGGGACGCGCAAAGCCAGCACCTATGGAAAACAGTTGTGCGAAGAGCTGCTGGAGGCTTTTGCCGGGCAAAACATCCTGGTTGTGAGCGGACTTGCTTATGGAATAGATATCCATGTGCATCAATCCTGCCTGAAACATCATTTGCAAACGGTAGGCGTTCTGGCGCATGGGCTCGACAGGCTTTATCCCGCCATGCATCGCAAAACAGCGCGCAGAATGCTCGAAAATGGCGGTTTACTCACTGAATTTTTGCCTGGGACAAACCCGGATCGTGAAAATTTCCCGATGCGCAACCGGATTGTGGCCGGCATGTGCGACGCTACCATTGTCATAGAAAGCGGGATCAGGGGCGGATCCCTCATTACGGCTGAGCTGGCCAACGATTATGCCCGGGATGTCTTTGCCTTTCCGGGGGATGTGAACCGCGAATTTTCGCAAGGCTGCAACAAACTTATCCAGCAAAACAAAGCGCATCTCATTACCGGCCCGGAAGAATTCCTGAAATTCATGGAGTGGGGCAGCGGTCAGGCGCCAAAGCAGCTGGATTTGTTTGAAAAGCTGAGTGAAAAAGAAAAAACGATCATTTTGTGTTTCAAAGAAAAAATAGATTTATCTTTCGACTATCTAATTCAGCGCACCCGGTTTTCATTTTCTGAGCTTAGTGCCCATCTCCTGAACCTGGAGTTTTACGGATTGATCAGGGCTTGTCCGGGAAAATGCTACCGCGCTTTAGTTGTTTAACAGATGAAAACAGTTTTACTATTCATTGGACTCCTCTCTTTTTCTTGTTTTGCCCAGGAAGAAATTCCGGCAAAAAATAAAGAAGTGCTGGAATACGTCAGCTTGCACGGCAGGGAAATTTCACCAACTTACGAAAGCGCTGTTTGTACAGAACTTGTGATCGCTGTCCTGGAACACTTTACCAGCCTGACAAAAGAAGACAAATCCCGGGTGCGGATCATCACGCAGAAAAATGTGTTTGACCTGATTCAATCCGGCTCACCGGTTCCCCGGGGCGTTTACTATGCCCTGACAGAAAACCAAAAAGGGGAGGCGATCCCGCAACTAGACAAGGTAAAACCCGGGGATTTTGTACAGTTTTGGTATGAAAGCTGGGGCCATTGCGGCATTGTTGATCGCATCGATTTGGAGAAAAAGTTGATGTACCTGCATTCTTCTTTTCCTTCGACGGGCGGTTACGGCATCCAGGAATTTATTATCCCCGACTATGCATATTTTGTCCGATTGAAGTAATTTTGCAGCAAGACTTCGCGTATGGAACTGATTATTTTACTGGTTGTGGCTTTGGGAGCAGGAATTGCTGCTGTTTTTTTTATGCTGAAGGCAAAACAGCAAAGCGATGAGAATTCCCGGAACCGGGATGAATTGCAAGTGGCCACACAACAATTGGCCGATGAACGAAAACGGGCAGTTGTGCTCGAAACCCAGTTGGAGCTGATCAAAGGTCAGTTTGACGAGCACCGCCAAAACCAGTCGAAAACCGAGCAAACGCTCAAAGAACAGCTGGAGCTG
>CBINGV010000161.1:0-8299 GCA_966250255.1 uncultured Flavobacteriales bacterium
GTTTGCCGAGCCAGTCCAGGATGTGTTCCAGGCTGAAATAAGGCAGACTTGTAGCTGAAAAGCCGGAAGCCAGCTCACGGTAAAAGCTGTCGTGCAGCACTTCTGCCGGGAAATCAGTAAAAAAATCGAGCGGCAGACAGGCCAACACCGAGCGCGCATCCATATTCAGGACATTGTCGTAAGCCGAAAGCGCTTTCAACTGGGCGAGACTCAGCCAGTAAAAATTGGCTTTTTGTTCGGGGGCTTCATCCACCCGGATGACGACATTGCGGTTGCGTTTTTTCAGGAAACGGGAGCCTTGCTCGGATTGAAGCTGGTCGGCCAGGATTTCGTAACGCGGCAAATCGTCGAGGAAATACGAGGCATAATCCGGGAGCTTTCCTTCGTGGGCACGCGAATAATTGCTTTTCGTAGCCTGGAAGGTCGGTGCAAGCTGGTAAGGCCGGATATTCCCCGGTTCAAATTTGAATTGCATGAGAAAGAGCAATTTCCCGTCAACGATACGCGTGATGATTCCAAGGATCCCAATTTCGGGCTGGTCGATGATTATTTGTTCAAACGCTTTTTCCCCGCCAAAATTACTTTCGGCCCGGATGCCGCGGAGTGCAAAAAAAGCGCCTTTGCGATGAACAAGGCTGTGACCCTCCCCCTCAAACTGCCAATCTTTCAGCTCTGAAAAGGAAATTTCCCGGACCCGGAAATCCTGCGCGGCATTTTTTGCTTCCAGCAAAGCCAGAATTTCTTCCGTTGCTATCAGCGGACGCTCATCAAGCAGCGAATTAGAGAGGGCTTTATGCAAGGAGGAATTCATCATTCAGCTTTCCAAAAAGCTAAAGGTAGCACATTTTTGGAATGATTTCCCGGAAGCTGCCGCAAATTTTGCCGGCAAGGGAAAGTGGATGGCCCGGGACTCAAACTCCTTTGAAAGCCACCCGCCGGATTTCCCGGAGCACGTTTTGCTGTGCATCGGCGAGCTTGAATACCGGAACGTAAGCACCATTCCCTTTCGTGGCGGCCTCCCGCATGTTAACTTCATCCTTGGGCAGGTTTTTGATCCCGACTACCGAAAACACATAGCCTTTTTCCCGGTATTTGCCTATCACTTTCAGGTAATCGCCTTCGTGTTTGTTGAAGGCGCCGTCTGTAATCACAATAACGAGGTTGCTGCCATCGGCAATGAAGCTTTTTTCCGCCTCTTTGAAACCCAGCTTGATACCATCTGTCCCTGCGGTTTGGCCGGAAGCGCGCAGCTTTTTGATTTCCGCATGGATTTTTTCTTTGTCCAACCCGGAAGCAGCCGGCAAGAGCACTTTCGCTTCCGAGGCGTAAGTCACCAGGGTAATCCGGTCTTCCGGGCGCAGCATCCCGGAAAGTTGCAGGAGACTGAATTTGAGCAGGTCGAATTTTTCGTTGCTCCCCATCGAAGTCGAAACATCCAATACAAAAACCACGTTGACCGGCTTGAAATGTTCCGATTCAAAATTGTCGAGCGGGATCAGGTTCAGGTCAACAGGTGCCTGCGGCATGCTGTCGCTTTGCGTTGGAGCCACATTGGCCAGCTCCCGTTGCAGATCAAGGCGCATGTCGGTTGGCGCTTTCTCCTCCTTTACCTCCACAACGATTTCTTTTTCCTCCGTTTTCCGGATGCTATCCTGCTTATTCACCGGAACCGGCATGCAATAGCTGGGATCTTTTTCCAGCTCAAGTACCACTTCCCGGTTTTTTACGCTGACATAAGCGCTCGTGTCCAGGTTTTTGTAACTGTCGGCCCGGACAAAAAAGTACACGTAACCGATGTCCATTTTTTCTTCCTTAACCCCATCTTTGGTTTTGATCTTATTAATATCGGTCCCGTTTTTTACCAGGAAGACTTCCGCATCTACCGGGTTTTTGAAATTGGCATCGACCGTTTTGATCAGCACCGTACTCTGTGGATTGCGGCTCACCGGTTTTGCATTGAAATCGGGACAGTTTTGAAATTGCGCCAGCGCATCGTCGGGCAGTTCGGTAAAATTCCCGCGTACCTTAATGATGGTTGCTTCAGCCCGGTCGGAAGTAAACACCGAAAGCTCATATTCAAATTTGCCTTTCTTTTTCGGGTTGACCTGCACGCGGATAAAAGAGCTCGAATCCGGTTGGATGGATTCGCCTTTCGAAAGTGAAACCAATTCGGGCGGCCTGCGAAAGCTGAGGAAATACTCTTTTTTCGTCCCGGTATTTTTTACTTCAATATCCAGGTAGCGCTGTGAATCGCGGTTGAGATCGCCGAAATCGACCACCGTTTTTTCGAAGGAAAGCTGCGCAAAACTTACTGAAGCAAAAAAGATCCAAAAAATTCCAAGGATAGGACGCATAACACGAAAATACAACATTAGCTCAACGTATAAGTTCTTTTCCGGGAAAAGGTCACAAATTTTATACCAGTCTAAGGGCTTTTTCTTTCAATGTGAAACATTTTTTTTCATTTTGAAAATAACGTGGCATGTATTGAGCCGGATCTTAAAAATAAAACCGCCTGTTTTCAAGGCTTTTAACATAATTTAAACTTTTTGGTACGCGCTTGGATGATTCGTTTGGCATAAATCATTTAAATTTTTAAACATGAAAACAACAAACCTATTGATTGCAGCAGCCTTGTTTACCGCTGTAATTACTGCCTGTGAAAAAGAAGACATTGCGGCAAACACCCAAAGTTCCCAGCCAACAGGATCCGCCGGAACACCGTCCAATGCCAAAGCCATCCAGGTGAACAGCTCACCGGGTGAAGAAGCACAGGAGTACCGTGACTGCTTCATTGAAATTGACAAAATCGAAGCCTTTACCGCAGCGCAAGGCTGGATTATGATCAGCGACCAGGATCAACCGGTCAACCTTACCCAGGCCCAGCTGGCAGCTTCGGCCACCATTGCTTCCGTAGCCGATTCGACTTTCCAACGCATGGAAAAAATCCGGATTACTTTGGGGAACGACAATTTCCTGACCGCCCAAAATGGCGACCGGATTGCCCTCCACACGGCCAGCAGCAGCAGTTTCGTGATCGATGTTGACCGCGATGGTATCAACCAGAAATCAGCTGTAATCCTGCACTTTGACCTGAACCAGGCACTCCGCGAAGATGCCGGAGGTTTTATCTTCGACCCGGTGATCAATTTCCTGGAAGATCCTGACACCGGAGTGAGCGGACAGGTGGAAGGCGCTGCGCAAGCTTTGATTTCACTGGATAACGATCATTTTTCTTTCCAGACTTTTTTAACTGCCGACGGCCGCTTTATGATCCGCGACGTGGAAGAAGGCAGTTACCGTTTGCTGATCAAGCCGATCTTCTCCGGCATCAACGATTTGCAAGCGCGCATAATCAACGTAGTTGTAGTTGACGGACAGATCACTTCTACCGGGCAAATCTCCTTCAACTAGAACGATCCTCATATAATCGTGAAGAGTCCCGGAATTCCGGGACTTTTTCTTTTTTAGAAATACAAAAAATTACCGCTGATGGAACAGAATGCTCAATCTGCTTATTCGGTAAAAATCAGCGTCGTTTATCTGCGGGATCAGCGGGAAACCATCCTTTTCCACACCAGCATATACACTCCCCAGGTGAGCAGGCTACCGAGCAGCGCTCCCCCGATGACATCACTTAAGTAGTGAACGCCGAGGTAAATGCGGGAAAAACAAACGAGCGCCGCAATAAAATAGAGGGCATAGGTTATTTTGGGATAGCTTTTCCGGAAAACCAGGCAAAAAGCGGTAGCGATCACGAAAAAGTTGGTGGCATGCGAGGATACAAAACCGTATTGCCCGCCTTTGTAATATTCGGTGGCGGTGAGCTTGTAAAAATGAAGTTTATCCGTCAGCAAGGCATGATGCGAAGGCCGGTAGCGCTGGATGGTTTCCTTGATCAGGTAGACTGAAATCGCATCGGCGATAACGATAGTACCCCCCACAAAAAGCAGGAAAAAAAATGCTTTTTTCAAACCCACAGCGCGGTATGCAAGGAAGAGCAGGAACAAATACAAGGGAACCCAGGTAATCCGGGCCGAAAGCCACCACATGAGCTCATCGAGCCAGGGCGCATGCCAGCCATTGACCGTCAAAACGATCGCACGATCAAGGGATTCGAAGTATTCTATCATGTTATTTTGGGGAACGCAAAGAGCTCAAAGTTTGCGCAAAGAACGCGGAGATGACTTTGTGCACCCGACGAAACCCTTGCGGGCTTTGCGTTCCAACTTTATTCATTGAGTTTTTTCCAGATCAGATCCTTCAACTCCGTTAAACCCTGCTGGGCAACTGAGGAAATGAACACATACGGCAAATTCGGTAAATCTTTCGCGATGGCTGTTTTTAGCTCATCATCCAGCATATCGGATTTGGTAATAGCCAGTAAACGGTCTTTGTGCAGCAGTTCCGGGTTGTATTCGCGCAGCTCGTTGAGCAGGATTTCGTATTCTTTTTTGATGTCGTCCGTGTCACAGGGAATCATAAACAACAGCAGGGAATTGCGCTCAATGTGGCGTAAAAAACGCAAACCAATGCCTTTGCCCTGGTGGGCGCCTTCAATAATTCCCGGGATATCGGCCATCACGAACGAGCGGTAGTCGCGGTATTTCACAATCCCCAAATTCGGGCGCAAGGTCGTAAAGGCATAATTCCCGATCTCGGGTTTTGCATCGGTAATAACGGAAAGCAGGGTACTTTTCCCGGCGTTCGGAAAGCCGACAAGACCAACATCCGCCAGGACCTTCAGCTCGAGGATTTTCCAGCCTTCCTGCCCTTCTTCGCCCGGCTGGGCATATTGCGGCGACTGGTTGGTTGACGATTTGAAATGGTTGTTTCCCATCCCTCCGCGACCACCCGGAACCAGGATTTTTTCTTCGCCGTCGCCCGAAATTTCAAAGAGGATTTCGCCGGTCTCGGCATCCCGGGCAATGGTCCCGATCGGCACTTCGATGTATTTGTCTTCGCCCTGGGAGCCGGTTTTCAGGTTTCCGGTTCCATGCGCGCCGTGACCGGCCTTGATGTGCTTGTTGTATTTGAGGTGGAGCAAAGTCCAGAGCTGGGCATTTCCGCGCAGGATAATGTGTCCGCCCCGACCGCCGTCACCGCCGTCAGGTCCGCCCATCGGGATGTATTTTTCGCGACGGTAGTGCGTAGAACCCCCGCCCCCGTTCCCGGAAGTGCAATGGATTTTTACGTAGTCGACGAAATTATCTGAAGCCATATGGGTAATGTGCTAATGAATGAATATGCCAATGTGCTAATAATTTTAATGTGTTGAGCCAGAGGTGGAAAATTAGCACATTACCACATCAGCATATCATCACATTAATCGAGCGCAGCGTACAATCTTTCGGAAATTTCGTCGATGGAGCCTACGCCGTTGATCTCTTGTAATTTGCCCTGCTGACGGTAATATTCCGCTACCGGGGCCGTTGAATTTTTATAGGTATTGATCCGGTTGTCGATGATTGCCGGGTCGGCATCATCCGGGCGACCGGAAACTTCGGCACGGGCGATCAAACGGGACTTTAATTCTTCTTCCGGAACAATCAGCGACAACATCACGGAAACGGATGTTCCTTTAGCTGCCAAAAATTTATCGAGGGCCTCTGCCTGGTTTGTCGTGCGCGGAAAACCATCGTAAATTACGCCTTTGGCATCCGGGAATTTGGACACTTCGGCTTGCAGGATCTGAATCGTAACATCATCGGGAACGAGGTTTCCTTTTTCGGAATAGCTGCGGGCCAGTTGTCCCAGCTCGGAATCCGGATCGAGCGCACGAAAAACATCACCGGTTGAAATATGCACCAGTCCGTATTTTTCTTTCAGTCTTTCCGATTGTGTTCCTTTTCCTGCTCCCGGAGGGCCAAACAAAACAATGTTCAACATGTCAATTTTCGATTAGTTTATAAATTGCATCGTAATTTCTTCCGTGCTCATTGTAGTCGAGGCCGTAACCGATCACAAAAGCATTCGGGATGGTAAAACCGACCAGGTCGGGTTTGTGTTTTCCTTCGAAAGCATCCGGTTTAAACAACAGGGAAACGATTTTCAGGGATGCCGGCTCAAAAGAAGAGAGGTAACTGTAAATTTTGTTCATCGTGATCCCGGTATCTACAATGTCTTCCAGGATGATCACATGCTTGCCGTCAATTTTGGTATTGAGCCCGATCAGCTCATCCACCCGGCCGGAGGTTGTTGTGCCCTGGTAAGAGCTCACCTTCACAAAAGAAATTTCACAGGGAATGTTGATACATTTCATCAAATCGGAGGCAAACATGAAGGAGCCGTTCAGAATTGAAATAAAAATCAGCTCTTTTCCTTCGTAGTCGCTATTGATTTGATTCGCAAGCCCCTGAACTTTATCCCGGATATCTTCCGAGCTGATATAAGGACCGAACGTTTTGTCGTGAATCTGTACCAAAATCCAAAAATTTTGGGCAAAAATACAAATTTAAACGGAGAAACAGCCAAAAATTATCGATAAGTTGATTTTTATGCCCTTCAAAAATCAGTGCACATAGCCTCTTTGTCCTTCCTCAATCTTTGTGAAAATCCAGCGGTATTGTTTCAGGAGATGGCTGCTGACGAAATTCCGGCGCTTCATGTCTTTGGGGAAAAAGACCCGGCCGCCAACGGCAACATCGCTGAGCCCTTTCGCCATGCATTGCGGTGCAATTCCATCCTGTAGCCAAACCGGGTCGGGGTCGGCATCATCCAGGTTGGTTCCGTATTGCCACACCTCCCGGAACATGCTCCAGTCCGTTCCGCCGGCGCAGGCATTTTCCGCAGCGATGATATACATGTTGCGAAAAACGACATGATCTTTGACCGTTTCGATAAAACCGAGTGCATAGGCATAGCCCATGCTGTGACACACAATATCAAGGGTATCACGCACTTCGGTGCAGGCCGGCGAATTGCATTTTAAGGTGAGGTAAGCCTGCGCCGCCAGCACGCCCTGGGTTTTGCGGTAATAAAAGCCCGAGTCATTGGCCACCCGGTTCAGCAGGTGATAATCCGAACGGTTTTTCTCCTTTTTCCGCAGGGCTTTTACCCGGGTATAGCTCAGGGAAAAATTGGCCATATTCCGGTGGTTTGAAGTCGTGATGCTGTTGTTGCCGTCAATATAGAAATAATCGTCGGGCCGGATCCGGTTGATGAAGGCCTTGTCGAGGCGCATCCAGTAATGAAAGCGGTCTTTTTTCGTAATGAGGTTATCAGTCACATCGCGATTTTTCTTCGGGCCGCGGTACCCGTTGGAAAACACCACGATGTGCTGCGGCTCGGGCTTAGTGTGACTCGTGAAATATTCCGTCACATTGTCGCCATTGAAAGCATATACCTGCTGGTCGACGATCACCCCCGAATCATTCCAGAAATTTTTCACCAGGTAATGGCCGTAGGCTTTCTGGCTCAAGCCCAGGGTAGACAGCACCAGCGAATCGTTGGCGTGTGAAAATTTGCGGCAGAGGTCGGAATACACGTTGATGTATAGCACATTTTTGTAAACATCCGTGCGGCACAAACCATTTTGACGGCGGTAAATTACACTGGCGGGTGTATTTCCATTGGTGCGCCGGAGCGGGATCAGGACTTTGTGTTTATTCTCCCGGTCTTTGATCCAAAAACGGCTTTTTTCCTCGGCTTTCGATACATCTTCCGAAAAGACATAGACCGCTTTTTTCAGGTCGTCCGGCCGGTCAAAACTGAAGCCTTCCTCCTGCAGTGCGATGTTGTAATTGCATTTGAATACCTTATCAAAGGTCGAATCCACGATAAAGCCCAGGCTGTCTTCGTCCCAGAAATAATAGGCCGACAAACCGCCAATCGCGTTGAGCCGTGTTTTTTCCGAAGGCAGCATAAACAGGGTATCTTCTTCCGGCTGGGCGAAAAAGGGAAAAACAGTGAAAAGCGCTATGGCAAAAAAGAGGATCCGCATGTTCAGGTGGAAAAATTGACTAATCTGACATAAAACCATTTCCCCTTTATCTTTTTAAAATGATATTCGATATATATGCCGTTGTCCCTTCCCTGGAAATGAACCAGGCGAAAATCGGAATCCCGGTAAGTGCTTTCATTCAACAACAAATTTGAAAAATTAGGAAGCATATTGACAAATTCCAGGCTATCTTCGGGCAAATACTCTATTATTTCTGTTTCAAAATCACTTTCGTCATACGTCTGATATATGAGCGGGTAACGCGTACGTTCTTTCTGGTAAACGGAATCTGTTGAGAAATGGTATAAAAATTTCAAAAAAGAGGCATCTTTCAACTGGTCAGCAGCTATTGTTTCT
>CBINGV010000162.1:0-8298 GCA_966250255.1 uncultured Flavobacteriales bacterium
GGGACTGACGGCTAATTTACACTGCCTGGGCATGTGTGGCCCGCTGGTGCTGGCAATACCGCTCGACAGGACCAGCCGGGGTAGTCTGTTCTCCGGCATTTTCCAGTACAACGCCGGGAGAATTGCTGCATACGCCGGGCTCGGGGCGCTGGCAGGTGTATTGGGATTGGGTGTCCAGGGCTTTGGTTTCCTGCGCTGGCTCAGTATCCTGGCTGGATTTTTCATGTTGTTTTACGCCTGGAAAAAATGGCTGTTCAGATCAGAAGGAAGCAAAGCGTTATTTTCAGGCTTCGGGCGTTTCTTCGGCACTGCAATAGGCAAAATCCTGGCTTCGGGATCGCGGTTTAAATTGCCGCTGCTGGGTGCTCTAAACGGCCTGTTGCCCTGCGGGATGGTTTACCTCGCCCTACTGAATGCCCTCCTCGGAGGCGATTCTGCGAAAAGCGCGCTGGCCATGATATTTTTCGGGCTGGGCACCCTTCCGGCACTTGTTTTTGTTGCCTATGCTGCAAACCGGGTTTCACCGCAGCTCAGACTGAGCTTTAGCAGGGCGGTTCCCGTATTGTTAACCGTGGTTGCTATTCTGATGATCCTGCGCGGGATGAACTTGGGGATCCCTTACCTCAGCCCGAAAGTATCGCAGCTTGCCGGAAAAACTACCGAAAGACCCGTTGAAATCAAGGTTAGCTGTTGCCATGCCCCGCATTCCGGAGAACCTTAGCCCGGAAAAGTTGATTTCTATCATTTTTTCTTTTGATAGCTATCATTTTCCAGCCGGCGCCTTCCCTGTTACTTTGCTGAAAACAAAAGTTCATGGAAGAAGTAGGAATGCAAACCGAATTGCTGGAGGATTTCGAATCCAAAATCAACGCGGAAATTAAGATCGAGCCCAGGGACTGGATGCCCGGTGAATACCGCGACGCCCTGATCCGGCAAATATCGCAGCATGCACACTCAGAGGTAATCGGGATGCAGCCGGAAGGCAACTGGATCACCCGGGCGCCCTCCCTGCGCAGCAAAAAGATCCTGCTGGCTAAAATCCAGGACGAAGGCGGCCATGGACTTTATTTGTACGCCGCCGCCGAAACACTGGGAGTAAGTCGCGAGGAACTGATCGCAAAACTTCATGCCGGAAAGGCAAAATATTCTTCCGTTTTCAATTATCCCAGCCTCAATTGGGCGGACATCGGGGCAATCGGCTGGCTGGTGGATGGAGCAGCCATTACCAACCAGGTTTCCCTGCAACGAACTTCCTACGGTCCATATTCACGTGCTATGGTGAGGATTTGTAAAGAAGAGTCTTTTCATCAGCGCCAGGGCTACGAGATCATGTGGCGCATGATGGAAGGAACCCGGGAGCAGCGTGAAATGGCCCAGGATGCATTGAATCGCTGGTGGTGGCCCGCCCTGATGATGTTTGGTCCCCACGACAAGGATTCAGCCCGAACGGCGTTGGCCCTTAAATGGAAAATCAAGCGGGAAACAAACGACCAGCTGCGGGAAAAATTCATTCTCAAAACCGTTCCTCAGGCCGAACTGATCGGCTTGAAAATACCGGACGCCCAATTAGCTGAAGAACCGGACGGTACCTACCGCCACGGTGACATTGACTGGGAAGAGTTCAAACAGGTTATCAATGGTTTCGGACCATGTAACAGGCAGCGGCTACGCCATCACATCAAGGCCCATGAAGATGGCGCCTGGGTGCGTGAAACCGCATTTGTCCACCGCGTAAAAAATATAGACCATGGAAAATAGAGACAATCAGGGAGAATTATGGGAAGTGTTTATCCGCTCAAAGGCCGGACAACCCTTCAAACACGCAGGAAGCCTTCATGCATTTGATAAACAGATGGCCCTTGAAAATGCCCGGGATACGTATACGCGGAGAGGAGAGGGAACAGCTTTGTGGGTCGTTCCTTCCCGGGAAATTGCAGCGATAGATGCCGATTCCGCGCCTGATTTTTTTGATCCGGCAAACGATAAGGTGTACCGGCATCCCACTTTTTATACCATGCCCGAAGGGGCCAAACATATCTGATATGAATGCACAGGTTAAATATTATTTGCAGATCGCGGACAATGCCCTGGTCTTAAGTCACCGGCTCAGCGAATATTGCAGCAAGGCGCCTTTCCTGGAGGAAGACCTGGCCAATACGAACGTTGCGCTCGACCTGATCGGCCTGGCGGAATCCGTTTACACCCATGTTTCGGAGATAACAAGCATCGGCGGCAAATCGCTGGGCGCTGATCACTTTGCCTATGACCGCAGCGAAGGTGAGTTTTACAACTGCCTGCTCGTGGAACAGGAAAATGAAGACTTCGCCCACATCCTGGTGCGCCAGTTTTTTATGGACAGTTTCAACTATTATTTTTTCCTGGAATTAAGCCGTTCTTCCGATGATTTTCTATCCGGCCTCGCTTTAAAAGCGTTGAAAGAGGTTACGTACCACCTCCGCCGGAGTTCCGAATGGATGATCAGGCTCGGTGACGGAACAGAAGCAGCTCACCAAAAAACAACGGATGCCGTGGCCTACCTGTGGCAGTTCTGCGCCGAATTGTTCGATCCCTCCGCGGCCGACCTGGAAATGCAACAAACCGGGAAAGGCGTCGACCTGGAAAAAATGAAGGCGCTCTGGTCACAAAAGGTAAGTGAGATTTGTTTTTTTGCCAAAATCAAGCTGCCGTCGGCACTCGGAGAAAATGTTTTCCGCGGGAAAGAAGGCGTACACTCGGAATACCTGGGACATATCCTGGCTGAGATGCACTACCTGACAAATAAATACCCGGATGCGATCTGGTAATAAATTAAACATGAAACAAGCCCCGAAAAACGAAAACAACGAACTGATCCGTAAATACAATGTGCCCGGTCCGCGTTACACATCTTATCCGACAGTTCCTTTTTGGAAAGAATCCCAAATGAACCCGGAACGGTGGCTGGAATCGGTTTCTTCCAACCTGGTGTTTTTCGATAGCAGGCAGGTGAGTGTATACGTACACCTACCCTATTGTGAAAGCATGTGTACCTTTTGCGGCTGTTACAAACGGATTACAAAAAGACACGAGGTGGAAGGCCCTTACGTGGATGCCGTGATCGCGGAATGGAAGATCTACCGGGAGAAATTTGATATGGAAGTAGCCGAACTGCATTTGGGCGGAGGCACACCCACGTTCTTTTCCGCAGCACAGCTCAGGCGCCTGGTAACAGGAATCGTCGGTGAAGACAAGCCCGGGATAGTCCGTGATTTCAGTTTCGAGGCCCATCCGAAATACACCGATGAATCTCACCTGCAAACCCTGTATGACCTGGGATTCAAACGACTCAGCTTTGGCATTCAGGATTACGACCCGGTCGTCCAGAAAGCCATTAACCGCTTCCAGGCAATCAGTTTGGTGCAAGAAGTACATCAATTGGCCAAAAAGATTGGTTACAGCTCCATTTCGCATGACCTTGTTTACGGCTTACCCAAACAAACGCTGGCCGGGATAAAAAAAACGGTCGAAATCACAATTGGCATCCGGCCGGAACGCGTTTCGCTCTACAGTTATGCCCACGTTCCCTGGATCAAGGGGAATGGCCAACGCGGTTTCGATGAAAGTGATTTGCCCGACAACAATGAAAAAAGAGCCTTGTATGAGCTTGCCCGCGACATGTTCACCGCTGCCGGCTACGTAGAAGTGGGGATGGATCATTTTGCCCTGCCGGAAGATGAACTTGCCCTGGCTTTCCTCAACAAAAAACTGCATCGCAATTTTATGGGCTATACGACCCGGAAAACAAAGCTGCTCATCGGCCTGGGCGCCTCAGCGATTTCCGACAGCTGGTTTGCCTTCGCCCAAAACGACAAAACGCTTGAAAGCTACATGGAAACTGTCAAAGGCGGACAGTTGGCGCTGCAAAAAGGACATCTTCTAAGCCCGGAAGACCTGGTGCTACGGCTCAACATCCTGGAGTTGATGTGCAGTTTTTCAACAGAACTACCTGAAGACGAACAGCTTCGATTTAAAATTCTCAGAAAATTGGAGCCCCTCGAAAAAGACGGCCTGGTGCAGCTAAGCCGGAACAAGGTTTGGATTACCTCTCTGGGAATGCCATTCATCCGGAATGTCTGTATGGCCTTTGATAATTACCTGGATGGCGAAATATCGGACAAATTATTCTCCAAAACAATCTGAAGATGCCGGATAGCTGTTATCATTGCGGAAGCGAACTTAGCCTTGACCTCGTTCAGGATAACCATCATTTTTGTTGCAACGGGTGTTTAACCGTGTACCAGCTTCTTCAATCCGGCAACCTGGGGAATTTTTACACATTTGAACGGGCCGCCGGACGGAAACCGAAAGAAACGGAGCTTCATAAATACCTCTTCCTTGACCAGGAGGAAATACGAAAAAAATACATCAGCTACGAAGACGGTAAAACGGTGCGGGTCAAACTTTACTTGCCGGACATCCACTGTTCGTCCTGTATTTACCTGCTCGAAAATATCCACAAACTGGATCCGGCTATCCGGGAGGTGACCGTGAATTTCACCTTGAAGGAGGCGATGTTCTCGTATGATCCCCAGCAACTTTCCCTGTCGGGACTGGCGCACTTGCTCAACAAAATCGGATATGAACCGAATTTCGGGAACAGGAAGGAGGAAAACCGGAAGGTCAAAAAAGAATTTTTGTATAAATTGGGAATAGCCGGCTTTGCCTTCGGCAGCATAATGCTTTGGAGTTTTCCCGAATACATGGGCCTGGAACGCGACAATCCCGGTTTCCGGAATTTTACATCTTTCCTTAGCCTGGCGGTATCCGTTCCGGTACTGCTTTATTCGGCCCAGGATTACTTTCGTTCGGCCTTCAGCGCGCTCAGGCTGAGAAAACTGAACCTGGATGTGCCTGTCACAATCGGCATCATAGCCCTTTACGTACAAAGCGCCTGGAGCATCCTGTCGATGCAGGGCCCGGGTTACATGGATTCCTTCGCCGGCTTTATATTTTTTCTCCTGATCGGGAAATGGTTCCAGGAATTGTCCTACCGGTCGCTGTCCTTTGAACGGGACTACACCTCGTATTTCCCGGTAGCGGTTACCCGCGTCGAAAATAACACCGAACGTATTGTAGAAATTGAAAAGCTCGGGGAGCGTGACCGGATTTTGATACACAACGGGGAAATTATACCTTGTGATTCGGTACTTGTTTCTCCCCAGGCGCAAATTGATTTTAGCTTCGTAACCGGCGAGTCGGCATTGGTTAAAAAGAAAAAAGGGGATTTTATCTATGCCGGCGGCAAGCTAATCGGTCACCGTGTAGAGCTCGAGGTTCGGCACGCAACAAACAGGAGCCATCTGACCTCCCTCTGGAATGAACTGAAAAATGAAAAGGAAAAAGCACCTTCGTCCTCTTTCCAGGACAAAGTATCGATCTATTTCCTGGCTGTTGTGCTGTTGATTGCCCTCGTTTCGGCAGTGGCATGGTATTTTATCGATCCTTCCCAAATGGCCCGCATCGCGGTTTCAGTTTTGATCGTCACCTGCCCCTGTGCGTTAGCCCTTTCTTCGCCCTTTACGCTTGGGAATATCATGCGTTTGCTGGGCCGTAGGGGTCTGTACCTGAAAAACACGCGCGTAGTCGAACGGATGAATGAAACCACGGACATCGTATTTGATAAAACAGGAACGCTTACGGAAGCAGGCCAGGAAATCATTCTGGAAACCGAAACCGACCGGTTCAGCGATTACGCTCCTGCCCTGCTGGCAGCCTGTTCTTCCTCTTTGCATCCGATATCCCGCGGTATTAAAAAATACTTGCTCGCAAATTTCCCGAACATACCGGAAGCCACACTCAAAAGCTACACGGAAATACCCGGCTTAGGCGTAGAAGCCTCCGTTGTACTCGAAAACGGGAAAGAAGTACGTGTAAAGATCGGTTCGGCGGTATTTGCCGGCGTAGAAGACGGAACAAATTACGAGGTAAACGCTTATATATCATTCAACGGGAAATTTGCCGCACGGGCCTATTTTACGTCCGTTTTTCGGCCGCACCTCCGCGAAATGTTTCGTAAACTGGGTGACTACAAACTGCATGTGCTCACCGGCGATCACCTGAAGGACAAAAAAAAGCTCGAAACACTCTTTCCCTCCGGCAGCCTTTTTTTCTTTGAGCAATCACCGTCCGACAAACTGGATTACATCCGTTTTTTACAGAATTCCGGTAAAAAAGTGCTCATGATCGGCGATGGTCTGAATGATGCCGGCGCATTGAAAGCGGCCGATACGGGAATTGCGGTTTCCGAGAATTCGTTTCATTTTACGCCTTCATCAGATGCAATTATTGCTGCTCAGAATCTCGTTGATTTGCCTTATCTGCTGAAAACTTCCCGCCTGTCTAAAGGAATTCTATGGACCTGCCTGGCATTTTCAATTGCCTACAACCTTTTGGGGCTTTCCTTTGCAGTTTCCGGGCGCTTAAACCCGCTTGTAGCTGCGATTCTTATGCCTGTCAGCTCAGTTACGGTTGTTTTCATCAGCACTTCCCTGGTACTGGCCCTCGGCAAAACCGGATCGCGTACCCGGACCCGGTGATTACTTAAAAATAGTATCTGAAAAGGAAAAGCAACGATATCTCCAATCCCAGGAATTTAATCGAGCGGATTGCAGATCCCGGAATGGGCGCGTCTACCCAAGCATAGAACCCGCCATGTTGCACATGGTCCGGTTTTTTTTGTCTTCAAATCGGTTCAGAAGCCGAACCGTTAAAGCCGCTCAGCAATGCAATGTGTGGTCAAACTATGTTTCGATTTGATATAAACGATACAGGTGAAATAACGTCCCAAGCCTGCTCGTTGTTTTCTAAATCCACCCATATTTATAGGACTTGATGAATAATCAACCCCCATTTTCCTGGAATTACGTCTCCCTATCCGGGTATCCCGACGAGTAGCATTCTCTTTCAATAACCGGAACTCAATTGAAACAATAGCTGTATCAGAAGGGCAAATCCATTTGTCTGTTGAGGCCACATGATAACCTGTCTTTTGAATAATTACTTCGCATTCTCCCGGTAAAATCATGAATAAGGGACTCTCTTTTGTAACAGCCATCGAAATCGTATCTTTTTCATGAATAACCATCAGGGTAAAATCTAAAAGATTCGTTTGTCGCGTAATATCCAGGCCGCAAACACTGACTTGGTTTTGAGAAACCGATACAAACGGTAAAAGCAATGCTATTGCACATAAGAGATAATGGCAAGAGAATAAGTGCATGATTTTTCGACACATTCAGGATTTTTTAGTTGAGTATATGATGAATAAAAATACAAAAAAATCCTCCAGGAAATTCCGGAAGGATTTTAACACTTTTTGTGAGTGCGCATGAGCGGATTGCAGATCCCGGAATGGGCGCGTCTACCCAAGCATAGAACCCGCCATGTTGCACATGGCCAGGTTTTTTATTTTGCCTGCTTATGAAAGCAAGCTTTCAACGCGACCAAAATAAAAAACCCAACACTTTCGTGTCGGGTTCCTTTTGTGCGCATGAGAGGATTCGAACCTCCACACCTCGCGGCACCGCCGCCTGAAGACGGCGTGTCTACCAATTTCACCACATGCGCAGCTGCTTTCCTTATTGCTAAGAGCGTTGCAAATTTAGTGCTTTTTTTCTATAATTTGCAATCTTCCTTATTTTTTTCCTGTATTTCCTCAAAACACAGGCATTTCCATCGCTTTTCATCCTGATTCCGAAGCTTATTGCCGGATAAACTTCAGTGTTTTGTAAGCGAAATCGCCGTTCATAACGCTCAGTAAGTACAAGCCTGCGGGCAAATCGGCTATCGGAATAAGCACACCCGGAACCGTTTGTTCCATTTTTTGTTCCACCACAAGGCTTCCTTTCAGGTCTGTGATCCGGATTGCCGTTACAGCGCAATCCTTACAGCCTGTCCAAATCCAATCGCCTGCCGGGTTGGGATACAGGCTAAAATCAGCAGGAAGCAAAGGCAAAGCCGTAACAGGAGGATTGGCCACATAAGAAACCCAGGGGCGTGCCTGCTTGATCACCAGCTGCTTCGTGCTGTCGACTTTAAACTCAATATCCATCGCAAAGGTAGGAT
This sequence comes from uncultured Flavobacteriales bacterium, assembly GCA_966250255.1. Classification (GTDB taxonomy): domain Bacteria; phylum Bacteroidota; class Bacteroidia; order Flavobacteriales_D; family Crocinitomicaceae; genus M2408. The sequence continues at coordinate 8,104 of CBINGV010000162.1, forward strand.
TGTCTTCAGCATGATAAAGCTGGGCAAACTGATCGTGGATCACGGATAAATACTGACGGAGCGAATCCAGTTGTGCATCCGTCATCAGCAGGGAATCTCCGCTGCTCAAACTGGAATAGCGGATTACAGCATAATCAGCGTTCCCATCCGGGTAACGTTTGAGCAGCAATTCCTCCGGGATGGCTCCTTCGGGGT
>CBINGV010000163.1:0-8283 GCA_966250255.1 uncultured Flavobacteriales bacterium
CAACGCATTTTTGAAATGGCAAGTTTTTTTGAAAAAATTATGAATGTTGAATGTTATTCATAATTCAACATGCATCACTCATAATTCCAGTATCATTCCTCCAAATAAACCCGCTGCAGACGCTTTGAAAGGGAAGTCAGGATTTCATAAGGGATCGTGCCCATCTGATCGGCCAGTTTTTCGATGCTTTGGTGCGGGCCGATCAGTTCCACGTCATCGCCTTCGCTGCAGCTAACCGCTGTTACGTCCAGCATGCACATGTCCATACACACATTCCCTACAACCGGGCAATACGTTCCGTTAACGAACATCCCGCCCCGGCCCCGGCTCAGCGAACGGCGGAACCCGTCGGCATAACCAACCGGAACGATGGCAATGCGCATATTTTTTCGGGCAACAAAAGTGCGGCTGTAACCCACGCTTTCGCCCGGCCCGATTTCCTTGATCTGCGAGATCATCGATTTCCAGGAAATGGCCTTCATGATTCTTTTTTCCACTTCGGGGTTGACGCTGATGCCGTACAAACCGATCCCGATCCGCACCAGGTCGAACTGGGCTTCCGGGAAACGCTGGATGCCTTCCGAGTTCAGGATATGTTTCATAAAAGGATAGGAGAGGTGCTGTTCCAGTTTGCTGCTGATTTTCCCGAATAGCCGGATCTGTTGTTCGGTAAAGCTTTTGTCGCGCAGGTTATCCGAATCCGCGAGGTGGGAATAGATGCTTTTCACCCGGATTTCAGGCTGTGCCTGGATGAGCTCGGCCACCTTGTCCACTTCGCCCGGCTCAAAGCCCAGGCGGCGCATACCGGTATCAAATTTCAGGTGTACCGGGTATTGTTCGAGCCCGAGATCGATCAGTGCGCGTGTGAAATCCTCCAGCATACTGAAGGAATAGATCGCCGGCTCGAGTTGATATTGAATGAGGTCTTCGAAACTGTCTTCCTCGGCATTCATCACGAGAATGGGCAGGCTGATCCCATGCTTGCGCAGCTCGATTCCTTCGTCTGCATAGGCCACGCCGAGGTAATGCACGCCGTTTTTTTCGAGGAATTCCGCCATCTTTTCGGCGCCGGAACCGTAAGAAGATGCTTTCACCATGACGAGTACCTTGCATTCGTTGTGCAGCAAAGCCCGGAAATAATTCAGGTTGTTTTTGATCGCGCTCAGGTTGATCTCCACCCGCGTTTTGTGCTTTTTCAGCTGGAAAAGGCGCGCAATCCGCTGGATTTGGGAAGCACGCGTTCCTTTGATGAGCACCACCTGGTGGTTGATCTGGTCCAGCGGCGGAATTTCATTGTCGCTGACAAAAAAACACTGGTACAAATTATAAGGCTTCAGCTTGTGCCTGATCTTCTGGACCTGCTGCTCCGAAAGCCCGTCCACACCGATAATCGCCGTGCGATAGCGGTTTCCGGCCAGCCCCAGCTGGTATTCCAGGGATTGGGTGAGCGCGTCAAGGTCAGCGTTGTAAGCATCGTTGATCACCAGGTTATCGTTGATCCCGTCGAAGGTCTCCATGCGGAGCGCCAAGCGCGGAAGCGATTTTATCCGGGAAATGAGCTCTTCGTCTGCAAGACCGAAATGGCGGCAAACGGCTAAAGCCAGGCTGAGGTTCTGCCGGCTGGCCTGGTCCTGGAAGGGCGAATGCGAAAGGATTTCTTCAAAATCTTCAGGATTGACCTTTTCGCAATTTTGAATGGAATTCGTCGGAATACTGTCCGAAACGAAGACCTTTTTGCTGCGGGTAAACAATTTTTCCTTTTCCATCAAATGTTCCTCGCGGGAAACAAAATGCTGCGAATGGGCCGTGGCGAAAGCCGTAAAAACACCGATATCAGGTGTGATCATTTGCTCAAGCACCCGCATTTCGTCGGCCTGTGAAATCCCGGCTTCAATCAGCGCCAGGTTGTGGTCTCCGTTCATTTCAAGCAGCGAAAGTGCAACTCCGAGTTTTGAATTGTAGCTTTTGGGGCTGCGCACCACCCGGAAATGATCCGAAAGCAAGTGGTAGAGCCATTCTTTCACAATGGTTTTCCCCACGCTGCCCGTAATCCCGACAACCGGGTAAGTAAACTGTTCGCGATGTTTCCGGGCCAGTTTGTGCAAAGCTTCGAGCACGGAATCCACCCGGAAAAACTGCGCCTCGGGAAAGGATTTTTCATCTACGCTTTTGGAAACCACAAAGAGGCGGATCCCCTGGCGGTAAGCGTCCGGCAGAAATTGATGGCCGTCGCGGAATTCCCCGCCAAGCGCCAAAAAAACCGTGTCTTTCGGATCAAGGATCTTGCGGGAATCGTAAGCCACGGAATTGATCGTAAAATCGCCGGATACACCGGAAATTGAGGCTTCGGTGCGCGCTGCAAAATCCGTAGAACTGAGATTTAATTTCATGCAGCAGCTAAGGTACGAATTAAAGTGTTATTGTTTAATATGCTAATATGATTCATTAAAACATTCATTCATTAGCACATTATTACGTGCATTAATGCCTCGAATCCTCGGCTTTCGTTTCCTGCGTTTTCGCTACTTTATTGTAGCAGGTGCGGCAAAGCGGCTGGTATTTTTCCACCGCGCCCACAAGTACCTGTCCGGCTTCGTCCACCGTGCGGTTGGAAACATAGGCCAGGTTTCCGCAGGACACGCAGATTGCGTGTACTTTGGTCACATATTCCGCGATGCAAAGCAACTCGGGCATTGGTCCGAAAGGCTGGCCGAGGTAGTCCATGTCGAGCCCGGCGAGGATCACGCGCACGCCTTTACGGGCCAGTTCCGTGCATACCGGCACAATATCGCTGTCAAAAAACTGGGCTTCATCAAAAGCAACAATGCGTTCGTTTTTCCAGGTTTCGAGCGCTTCCGAGGCCTTTTCGATCACGTGGGCCTCCAGCGTCGAGCCTTTGTGGCTCACGACGGATTTTTCCGCGTAACGGTTATCGATCTTCGGCTTGAAAAGCAGGATTTTTTGGTTGGCAAATTCAGCGCGCTTCAAACGCCGGATCAGCTCTTCGGTTTTACCGGAAAACATCGATCCGCAAATCACTTCAATCCAGCCATGCTGGCGGCCTTCGGTCGGAAAATATTCTAAAAACATCGTATCTGTGTGCAGTTTGGATTTAAGCGCCCCGGTTATCAACATTCCGTGGGGAAAAACTAAATTTTCCCGCCTTCAAACCCGGCATTTCTTTCTTTACCTTAGCGCTAAATTCAGAAAAAGAATGCTTCCGGCGGTGTATTCGTTAGCAACTTTAAGTTTTTGTTGAAAATTAAGAAAGATTATGTCAAAATTCGGTTCCAAAGAAGATATTGTCAAAGCCATTGAATCCCACTTCCAACGGATGCAAACGGGAAAAATGAGCATGGAAGACCTCGAAGAATTGGTGGAGCAATCCCGCGAGCTGTACGAGCGTGTCCTGGTGCTGCGTTACAAAGCTTACGAAGAAAAAGTATTCGGCGAGGCAAAAGAAGTGCTCGAACAACAGGATAACGAGCCTGCTTCCGGCTTCCATGCCGATGAACCGGAACAGCTTTTCCAGGCGGAAGAAACGCATGATGTACCGGAAGAAAATGCGCCGGAAACCGAGCCGGTATTTGATTTTTCACTGTTCGATGAGCCGGGTGAAAGCCATTCCGAACAGCACGAAGCACCGGCCGAAAACGAAATAAGCGCAGCGGGCAATAGTTGGGATGGAGAAGAGGAGGAGGAGGAAGACCCGGCCCATGATGAAGAGGAAAAAACACAGTTTGTGACTTTAGACACGGACCTGCCTTACGATTCGGAGGTAAGCGCCGAAGTGCATACACAGGACCTGTATGAAATCCCGGCTTCGCATCATGGTGGGGAAGAAGACCTGTTCAAGCATATCCTGAGCAAGGATGATCCGTCCCGCATGATGGGCAGCAAGCTCGACACCCTGGTGGGCGCTTTCGGCTTTAACGAAAAGTTCCAAAGCATCCAGCAGCTCTTTAAAGGCTCGTCGGAAGATTTTAACCAGGCGATCGACGTGCTCGACAATATGCAGACGCTCGAAGAAGCCAAACAGCAATTACAATTTTACGTGCGGCTCAACGGCTGGGACCTCGACAGTGAAATTACAGCCGAGTTTGTCCGCAAAGTAGAACGCCGTTTCCGTTAATGCCGTCAAACAATTAATAGTTAATCCTTGAGATTTTTCATATACAAAAAGCAGAAGACCAGCCTCCAGGGGCTGGTTTTTTGTTGTTTTGAAAATGGAGCGCATGAAAAAACCGGCTTCCTCAGAGGGCCGGTTTTTTATTGGAGTAAATGCTATTTATTCTTTTACAAAACGGGTGCTGCTTACGCGACCACTTTCCGTGATGCTTTCCAGGATGTAAACGCCTTTATTGAGGCTTGAAACCTGGATTTCGGAAAGACCTTTGAAACGCATCAGCTCTTTACCTTCGAGGCTGAAAACAGCGATAGACTTCAACTGTTCGGCGCTTTCAATGTGCAGGAGATCTTTCACCGGGTTCGGGTAAACGCTCGTGCGGATTTCCTGCTCGGCAATGCCGTTTGTCCCAACGTTAACCGTCACACTTGCCGTAGCACAAAGCACCGGGCTTCCGTCGTCGCATACCTGGTAAGTGAACGTCGCTACACCGGAAAAACCACTGGTTGGCGTGAAAGTGATAGCCCCGGTAGAAGAGTTCACGCTTGTTGTACCGTTTGGCGATTGCACAGTCACATTGACGCTTGAAGCATTCAGGGTACCATCCGGATCGGAATCATTGCCAAGTACATTGACCGTAATCGGCGTATTGAAAGGAGTGGAAACATTGTCGTTTGCAGCTACCGGAGGGGTGTTTGTACCCGCAGCGCACACAATGGAAGCTGACCAACCTGCCGCCGGGGATGATTCGTCGCTGTGAAATACGGCGGTCAAACAACCGTCAGGGCTGGTCGAAGTGAGTGTTCCAATATTCACGTTGCCGTCATAAGAGCCCAGGATCGATGCCGAAGTTGAGTTTCCGTTAAAGATGATCAGTGAATCATAATCTTCTTCCGTGCTGAACGAAGTAAACACAAGCGAAACGTGCTGTCCGGCCGTAGTCGGGCAAATCACCACCGTATCGTTGGCATAATTGAAGTAATCGCCGCTGCTTCCTCCTTCATCCGTAAACAGGTTACCGCAGATAAACGGCGGGTTCGGCGAAGCATTGGTTGAAAAGCTCAGCGGACCGGCATAATAGCTGTAGTTGGTTCCACCGCAGCGCGCACGGATGTACACATCATAGGCGGTATTATCATCCAATCCTTCGATCAGGAATGGGTTGTCGGCCGTGATCATGGAAGTTCCACTTCCCAGGGAAAATCCTGCCGGGCCGTATTCGATTTCCCATTGGCTTTCGCTGGTGTTCGCAGTCCAGGCAAAAGTTGCCGTATGGTGGGTTTTGCCCGTAATGGCAAGATCCGTCGGTTTGAAACAGGTTGGCTTCGTAACGCAGTTTACCACGGCGCTCCATCCATCACCGATCGTTGAGCCGTCACTTGTAAATACGAAAAAAAGACAGCCGGTAGGGTTTTCTGCGATGAGTGTCCCGATATTCATGTCCCCGGAATATACGCCAATCGGGGTTCCGGTGGCGCTGTTGTTATCATAAACGGTTAGTACGTCATAATCGATCTCCGTGGAGAAGGAGCTGAAAACGACTTCAACGGCTTCGGTCGGAAGCCCGGGACTCATGAGGTAAGTGGTATTTTCAGCGCTGGAATATTGACCCGCAGCGCCCCCGGAATCATAAAAGTTGTTTCCGCAGGTCAGGTTAATTTGTGAAAAAGTGCTTGCAGCAGTGAATAGTGCAAATGAGCTAAGAAGTAACTTTTTTTTCATATAAGTTTGATTTAACGATAAAGCCATCCCCCGTAAAAACGAGAGATGGCCAGATTTTGATTTATGATTTATATTTATTCTTTAACAATTTTTTCAGTATAAACTTTATTGGATGTTGTCACAGTTACGAAGTAAACGCCGTTTGTAAAACCACTCAGGTCGAGGTCATAAAAATTACCTCCCGACTGGCAATCCACTTCTTTGTTTATAATCACACGTCCTTTTGAATCAAACAACTTGAGGTACACGGCTTCTTTTCTATAAGAGTTGAAAATCAGTTGTGTTTCCCCGGTTGTAGGGTTCGGCACTAAAGTTAATACATCATTTTCACTTGGCAATACGTTAATGGATCTTACATCGGAATAACTGGAATTCCCGTTGTAATCCGTCTGCTTGAGGCGGTAGTAATTTACACCGAATGGAACTTCCGGGTCGAAAGCATAGTATTCTCTCGGGCTGGTAGTTGTTCCTCCTCCTTTTACCTTGGCGATTTCATAGTAAGATTCGCCGTTCATTGATTTTTCAATCGTGAAAAAATCGTTGTCACGCTCAGATTCTGTTCTCCAGTACATGTTTGCTCCTTTTTCCGCCGGGCTGTAAGTTGCCGTGAAGTCTGTGAGCTCGATCGGAAGCGTACAGTCGAAAGTGGCACCGCCGGTTAGGGTAAAGTTCAGGTTGAAGCCCGTTCCTGTCGGCGTCCACTCATCCACCATGATGTAATAAACGTCCCCGGCTGCAACCGTGAGGTCATCCGTAAATTTATCCCCCAATACATCTTCAGAAGCATCTGTTGCCGAAGTGTTTGTACCGGTATTCCCGGTATCTCCGGAGTCGGAACAACGGAACGGGGCACCGGCGCCTGTACCGGTAGCAATCTGGGCACAGGTTGCATTTTTGAAAATGGCAAAGTCATAATCATCTGTCCCCGTGGTCGGAGCTACCGTCAAATTCAGTGTTCCGGCTGTTGCCATAGTTACCCGGTACCAGTTGGTGTGGTTTTCACCTCCCGCCGGGCAAACTGCTCCCGTACAGCCTTCGGCATCAATACCAGGGCCTTTGGCGTTCACCGGGTTGGATACGTTGGCACAGGTTGGCGTGGCATTGACACAGTCACTGTTATCCGTTCCCGAAGGGCCACCGGCGCATGGGATACATTCCAGGGTGGCCTGCCAGCCCGGGCGGGTGGTGGATCCATCCGAAACGAAGCGCATGGTCAGACAGCCGCTCTGGTGTGTTGAAGTATAACTGAAAGGCACGGTTGGCGTTCCGTAAATCCGCCCGACGGCATTGGCCGGTGCGCTTGTAAACACGGTACTATTCTGGGTCGGTCCGTTACCAATTGTCAGGTAATCGGTGTAGAATACACCCGGCGACTGTACATCAAAAGAAGTAAAGGTTGCCCGCATACACTGGCCGGCATTCGTAGGACAGAATACCCGGTAAATGGCGTTGATACTATTGGAATAATTGGCGCCCGTACCGCCATCGTCGGTATAAATTCCCGAACAGGTCGTTACCAGGCAGGAGCCTACGTATTCGCCGGCAATCCCGACCGTTGGCTGGGTGTAAGGCGCCGGACAGGCCGGACAGGCCCCGCCGCAGTTTACCGTCACGGTCATATCGTCTGTGGAAGGAGTGTTACAGGAGCCGGTTGCAATGGTCCAGCGGAGGGTAAATACCGCTCCGTTTACCGCTACACCGGTTGGTGTGAAGCTGGAAGTCGGGCTGTTGACATTGCTGAACTGGGTAGCCGAAGTACTTGGCCCGGAAACTACGCTCCAGGTCCCTGTTCCGGCAACAGGTGTGTTGGCTGCAAGCGCCGTTGTTCCGTTGATACACATCGTGATATTGCCTCCGGCATTCGAAGTCGTCGGAACGGTGGAAGCCACAATGCTTACCCGTACCGGGTTGGATGCCAGGGACTGGGTGCTGTTGGTTTGCCCGCAGCCATTATTGGTCGCGTAGGCTACACAGAAATAATAAAGTGTACCGATCGTTCCGTTCGGGGGCGTAAAAGTGGCGCTGGTTGCTCCGCCGATCAGGGTTGCCCCGGCCACGGTATTGCTGTTCGTCGTATTGGAGTACCATTGATAAAGCACGGTTGGTGTGCCGCATCCGCCGGATAAGGTACTGACCGCCGTTAACTGGTTGGTGGCCGTTGATTGACAAATGGATTGATCAATGGATGGTGTAACTGCTGTTGATCCCGGGCAGTTTGGTGTGGCTGCCGTAATGATAATCTGGCCGTTTGCTCCGGCTCCACCGTCCATATTGGCAGCACCTTCGTCACCCGATCCGCCACCGCCACCGCCAGGAAAAGACCCGGCGTTTCCGTTTACAGTCTGGTTACCGCCTGCTCCACCGTCACCACCACCGGCAGCGGCTGTACCGCCCAAACCACCGGTTGCAGCTCCGTCGCTACCGTCAGAACCGGA
>CBINGV010000164.1:0-8273 GCA_966250255.1 uncultured Flavobacteriales bacterium
AGATTAGTTAATATAAAACAAATTATTTGACAAAATAATTGTATTTATTTTTCCGAAATATGAAAGTTTGACCTATTATTTGTTGGCTTTTTTCAACTCACCAGCTTGTAATAAACTAATAAGAACCATCAATCCATCAGCCAACAATCCAGCAAATTATATCAAGAAAATTCCGTTTATCATTCCCGAAAAATCAGTTTTGGAATTGATAACAGAGAAAACAAAAAACATTGTAGATGAATTGAAAGCAATTGGAAGTTACAATAAAAACAAAGAATTAGAAGTTTGGGAAATAATTAATAAGATATATAAAGTTTAACTCAACTGACAAGAGCAAAAGTGGCAGTAGATAACAACAGTTTGGCAAAATGGCGGGTTTAGTGCTAAATTCAATAGCAGTTTTTTGATTAAACTTTTGTGCACCACTTAACATTTGTGCCTCAATTTCCGCCACTTTAACTAAGCTGTAAACCGTTATATATGGTTCGACCTTTGTTGCGCCCGCTCCACGTAAAAAGAGAGAACATTGTTCTCTCTTTTTGTTTTATAGATGATCTACTACGTTTACATATTAGAAAGTGCTAAAAATGGCCAGTTTTATATTGGGCAAACACAAAACATTTCTGCTCGTCTAATGGAGCATAATTCCGGTAAATCAACATTTACTTCAAAAAATAAGCCATGGAATCTCATTTGGTATATTGAATTTACAACAAGAAGCGAAGCTTTAAAATGGAGCAGCAATTAAAGAAACTAAAATCCCGTTTACGTTTGATAAGACACATGGAAGAAAATCCTTGTGTCCCTGGCTCCGAAAATCTACAAATTTCCAATTTGTTAGATTTTCGAGAGTCCTCATGAATTCAAGGAAATTTTCAATTTCCTAGTTCATGGGATTCGATTCCTGGAGGCACCACAAAAGTAGGAAAAGCCATTCCCCAAAAGGGAGTGGCTTTTTCACTTTGTGGTGCCCCGTAGTGATGGAAATACGCTGCGACTGACAACGAAGTGGTTGACGAAAGGAAACCTACTGCTGTTGGAAGTCCGCTTTAGAATGACATCTGCTGCCGGAAATAATAACTCTAAGATTATCCATGGTAATTCGAGAAAAGTCGAACTTGTCTCTTTTTTATTTTATGTAAATCCCTGAACATACTCGCGTTTTGGGCGATGAACCCCTTAATATAATTCTAAAAGTTGAAATTTAACCAATCTAAATTTTCCAATTAATTGATATCTTTGAAAGCTTCTGAAAACAACATAAATAAAGGGTTTTGAGAAAAAATGTTGCTTCGATTCTCGTTGCCGTTTTTCTCAAACAGTCATAGAAAAAGGATATTTGATTTTTTCCTTGGAAAATTTATCTTTGTTTAAAATAAGTGCTTACAAACGATTAGATTATGCGTATATTTATGAGTTAGCAGCCATTTTAAAAGACCGACCAGACAATGTCAATAAACGTTAAAATAAAAGGACAATCGGACACTGACGAATATAAAGCTGGACAGGAATTAAAAGCAATATTTGAAAAATCACTTCCACAAGAAATCGAAGGTGATATTACCATTGTTTCTAACGTGACATTATTTGGACAAGAAGTCAAAGATGTTGACCTTGTTGTTTTTGGAAAAGTTGGGCAAGGTTTCAAAAGAAAACTAAAATTTCGACCGAGAGACCAAGAAGAATACATTAACAAGAATGTATATTTTTCAAATTTCTGCTTTGCAATTGAATTAAAGAAACATAGCCTCAAAGACATACATATAGGAGCATTAAACAATATTCTAGTCACATACAATGGAAAAAAACACGATGTAACTTATCAAAGCGAAAGACAAAAATATTCGTTAGTTCGGTATTTCAAGAATATTGACGAAGTAAAAAAAACTGTTTGGGTTTCAAATTTTATTTGGTTGAAGAATGTAACATCAAAAGAATTATTAGAACTAACAAATAAGGGCGAACACAATATCTTACCTAAAGAGTTTGGTATAGATTGGCTTTTTATGTTGCTCTTATCTCAGAGTAAACCGTTTGAACATACTCAATCCTCAAATCCCTATTGGGGTTCCCAATCTTGGAAATCAAACGAAATTGAATTTTCAAATCTTGAAAGAGCATTTGAATTATTTGAAAATGTAAAGAAAAATGTAGGCAATATTTCAAGGTCACATTTTGAAAGAATGTCAAAGAAAATACTCAAAGACCAAAAGTTTGCAGAGGCAATTCTTGACAGTTCAGATAAGGGAGGAAAATTTGTGATTATTCAAGGTAAAGCTGGAACCGGCAAAACCGTTAAACTATTAAATATTGCTTGTGACTTGTGCTTAAACTACCAAAAAAGATGTTTGATTTTAACTTACAATTTTACACTAGTTGCTGACATAAGAAGGACATTAACTTTTTCACATATCCCTGACGGTGTTGGAAGAGAAAGCGTTAGAATTATGACGCTTTTTAAGTTTTTTATAGACCTTTTTGAGGGCTTCGGAATATACACTGGAAAGGATGTTTTAGATGATAAAGAGTTTTTCAATAATTACGAAACGTATTGTAAAACACTTGCCGAATTTATTAAGGAGAACAAAAAACCAGAAATGGATATTGAAGAAATAATGCAACAAAATCATCAACTGGTAAGTTGGGATTACATTATGATTGATGAAGCACAAGATTGGAATCCATTTGAAGTAGAGATTTTATATTCAATATTTGGACCTTCTAAAATTGTTATTTCACAAGCACCAGACCAAAAAGTAAGAGCTTCCAATAATCCGAAATGGGTTAGACCGAAATGGAGAATTGACCACGATTTTGTTCAGACAAACGAAAAAAAATCATTTAGACAAAAAGCCAATCTAGTAAGTTTCGTTAATCAGTTTGCAGACAAATTCAATCTAGCGTGGGAATTGGAACCCAATGAAGATTTTGTAGGTGGTAAGGTAATAATCACAACTAATTATAATATTGAATTACATAAGGACTTATATTCCGATTGTTTGAAGAACGGAAATAAGGCGTATGAAATGCTGTTTTTAGTTGCACCTTCTAAAATAATTTCAGACGGTGAAAAGGAAATTACTTTTAAGCGAAATGAACAAGACGAAAATTCAATAACAAAAACCATTAAACAGAGACATTGCAGTTTAGTAGATGAATTTGATGGACAAATTGACTTTTGGGATGGAACAAATAAAGAACTAAGACGTGATTATCCTGTTAAGGTTGACCAACATCGTTTAATTCAATATGAGTCTTGCAGAGGACTTGAAGGCTGGACAGTAGTTTGTATAGAAATTGACGAACTGGTAAAATATTTATCAAATAAGTATAAGGAAGACACAGACAATCTTGAATTAGAATTAGAATCACCTGAAGAAAAAAAGAATAGGTATGTTTATATGTGGTCTCTAATTCCATTAACAAGAGCCATTGACACGTTAGTAATACCAATCAAGGACAAAAATAGTGACATAGCAAAAAAATTATATGAGTTGCACAAAGAAAATTCAGAATTCATAGAATGGAAAGTGTAGAAAAAACGGCATATAACAGCACCTACCCAAAAGGCGGTGTTTTGTGTTCCAATGACAGTTATGTGGTTAATGGAAATTTAGTTTTTCAAATCAAGTTTGTGGTAAAAGTCCCGCCCTTCGGGTAGCTGCAAACCGTTAGGGGCTATTATAAACGACAACAATGACACGGAAATTATTTTTTGCTGGATAAAAGAAGCAAAACAAAAATCAAGCTTCGTTAAACTCACTTCTTCCTGAAAATCGTAATCCCTAAAATTAAGGAGACAAGCAGCAGGGCTAGGAAAATATAAAAAATCACCAGGGCTACGGAAGATGCTCCCGCGGCGAGGTCCGAAAAACCAAAAATTGCCGCAACAATGGCGATGACGAAAAAAATTGCTGACCACTTTAACATAGCATTGAGTTTTAAAAGGTATTACAACAAAAATAAGGAAACCGGGACGTGCTGCCTTTATAAGATCAGCTGAAATAGTTGTAAGATTCTCCCCTCCCGGAAATGTTAAATTATTTTCCCGAAGCAATTTATTGGTCTTTTCTTACGTCCATGTCATGCGATCAGCTGTTTCATGAAGAAGAAAAAAGCATTTGTTCTCCAAATGGCGGAACCCTGCCGGGAATCCTGGGATAATATGTTACCTCACCCCGGGGGCCGGCATTGTGCATCCTGTAACAAAATAGTACTGGATTTTGTCGGCAAAAGCGATGCGGAAATCATGAGGGTCTTACAGCATCAAAAAATCATTTCCGCCAATGCCCTGGGCTCCGCTTGCGGTCGTTTTACCAGTAAACAGCTCAATCGTCCGCTGGAACTTCAAAGCGAAGAAAAAAGTCCCGATCTGTTGAAATGGCTGGCCGGTTTGCTCCTCGCAGGAAGCGCAGGGCAAGCCCTGAGCCAGGAGCTGCCGGATAGCTTAAATAAGATGAAAAGCAGCGTTCAGCTACAGGAATTATCACCGGATTCGCTGGCTGCGATTCCAGACACGAGCACCGGGCTTCGCTTTGAAGGTGAAATCGTAGACAAGGGAGATCGGCAAAGTCTCTCCAATGTTCGGGTCAGGCTAACCGGGACCGAACTGGAAACGCATTCCGACGAAAAAGGCCGCTTTTCCCTGCTCTTACCGCCGGCTGCGCTTGCCGATAGTCTCCCCCTGAGCTTTAGCTTTTACCGCGAAGGCTTTGAGCTGAAATTCCTGATGCTAACGCTGGCTGAACTGGAAGAAGAACAACGGATCGAAATGAAAACCTATGAATTTTACCCGCATTTGAAGGAAATCAAGATCGATATCAGCATCGTTTCCGGTAATTTTATCCCGGTTGAGCACCGCGAAATCCAGCGAATAACAGAAATCAGCGATTTCATGGAAATCAAAGCGCAGCCTGCTCACAGCGAAAACTATCCCGGATCGCAAATCAATCGTTCGGGTAGGGGCTGGCTTTCGGCGCTTTTACTACAAGCCGTACTCCCTTCGCGCCGCCGGAAAAACAAAAAAGGCCCGCTTAGTTAGTTGTGTTTCGTCTTAAATGAAGCCGTTCGGGGAAAAATAATTATCTTGCAAGCATGGGACACAAAAAAGTCTGTTTTGAATGCCGTAAATCCTTTAGCATTTCAATGGATTTGAATGCCGGCTTCGGAATAATTTGCCCCAATTGCGGACAGCCTGCTACTTTTTTGAACCACAAATTCAAACCACCGGGAAAAAAGGATACAAAAGCCTGGGAGGTAGCTGCCTATTTAAAGAATCACGGATTTTATTTCCAGCATGCTTATGAGCCGATGGGGCAAGGCGTCTGGCTCCAGGTGCCTTATCCGCGAACGATGGAAGAGGCCCGGGAATTTGTGTTAAAATACAAAACCTTTTAAAAATACGACATGCACCATGCCAAATCCATTCGCCCTTTCATCGGGGCTGAAAATTTTGAAACTTCCCGCCGGTTTTACCGCGACCTGGGCTTTGAGGAAACAGTCCTTTCGCCGGGCTTTTCGGTGTTCAAATCCGGGAATACGGCCTTTTACCTGCAGGATGCCTGCGTCAAAGACTGGATCGATAACACGATGGTGTTTATGGAAGTGGAGAACGTGCCCCGTTTCTGGGAGGAATTGCTCGGGCTCGCTTTACCGGACAAGTATCCGGGGGTGAGGCTCGTTCCCATGCGCACGCACGACTGGGGACGCGAATGTTTTGTACACGATCCTTCCGGGATTCTCTGGCATTTCGGCGAGTTTTTTGAAAACTGATCTTAAAAAACTGTTAAAAAAGTCAGCCCGTCTGCGAGGATGATTAATTTAGCGGCTCATGGGGAAAATTGGGTTTATTCTGCTATATATCGGTTTTGCGAGCTGTTTTTTTGCGCAGAACAATGCCGGAACGGAACCAAAAGGCCTGCTTACCCGGGATAAGCTCGAATTATTTTTCGAACAATCGCTGGAGCCCTACGCGGTGAATGACTGGTTGATCCCGATAACTGATCTGAAGGCTTCCTACGATCAGCTGACCATCAAATTTTATGTCAACGGGACCCTGAGTGACTCTACGGTTTACCGGGATCGTTCAACGGAGTTCGAATTGAGCAAAAGCGGCAAAATTGTGGCTTATGATTACCTTCAGCTTGGTAAAAGGGTCAAAAAAGTTTACCTCTATGATAAAAACGACAAACTGATCGAAACTCATTACCAGCAAAACCAATCCAATCTTACCGGTGGGTGCAACTATGCTTACAGTAAGGATTATTCGGAAATGTATAAAATTTACCACAATCCTGTAGCGAAATCAATCGATACCGCCAGGTATTATGCATTTGATGCGGATGGAAAAATTACCTTACAGAAAAGGACCAGCAAGGATCTTTCTGTGACAAGCCGGGTAACATACAATGAAATGGACCTGATCTCGGCAATTGAAAGTGAATTTCATTTTTCCGCTTCCAACACCCGGGATACCTTGAATTTTAACTATTCCTACACGTACAATGCGAAAGGGGATTGGACCGACCTGGAAATTAAAATAAAAAGCCAGCCGGATAATGTCTTCAGGATTCAGCGTATATTTCATTAACACAATCATACTGTAAAATTTAATTAATTTTGAAACCATGAAAAAACTGGCAATTATCTCAATCACGGTATTCCTCGCGGCTTGTTCCACAAGCAAAAAGGCGAACACCAGCGAAGTGGAAAAAACAACGACGACGACAACAACAACAGATCCGCATCAAAGCGCTGTAGATAAAGTGCAGACCAAATTCCCGGGCTACACCGTAACGGACCTCGAGCGCGGGAAAAACCTCTACGGACAACATTGCATGAAATGCCACGAATTGGTTGAGCCGGCTTCCCACAACGAAGAGCAATGGCGGAAAATTGTTCCCAATATGGCGAAGCTTGTCAACAAAAAAGGTCCCGTTCTGGACGCTGCCGGTGAGGATGATATCCTGAAGTACGTGATTACCATGAGCGGCCACTAAAATCAAAGGGGTTCTTAGATTCGAACGCTACGCTATTCGTAGGTCTCAGAATTTGAGTCTTGAGTAAATAAATCACCTGAGCCATTGCAGGGCTTCCTCAACAGTCGAACAGATTTTGGTGGGGCGTCCCGGCTTGTTGAATTTCAGGTAAAAACGCCCGATAAACTTGTGCCCGAAAGTGGTGGCCACGTAAGCGTCTGCGAGCGAGTAGGGGCAGGATTCTTCTTTTGCCCAGAATTCCCGGGTATCCACCGGCGGAATGGCAAATTCATCAAAGGTAATCAGCAGCGGCACCTTTTTGTGGCCGACCATATCTCCCATCACAACATTGAATTTTTTAAGCGAATCAATCGTAAAATCCAGGTTGCTCGACGTATGCGAATGCAGGATGCCGTCACTGCGCCATTTGAGGGTAAAAGCTTCACAGATTTCCGTACGGAGAATCTGAACATCTGGGTCCGGTGTGTCCACGGCTTCGCTTGGTGTTTAAAGATGAAGAGTCAGAATTTGACGTTTAAATTAGTTCTTTTCAGGTTAAGCGCCAAATTTTCGGGGATATTTTTCAAAAAGATATAAGCGGGAAAAAGCGAAATATAAGCAGGAGGCGGATTTGCGGCCTTTTCCTCCGCTAAATCAGTTTACTACTCTCGGAGCTGCGTTTTTTTAATTGCAGGGCATTTTGGATTCCGGCTGGCCCGGCAGTGTTGTTGAAATACACAAAAACTTCCTTCAGCTGCTTCCGCTTGGTAAGTTGCTCATGCAGTTTTTCCAGTTGATCCGGGCTGTAATTCGAATAAAACATCCGCGGCGTTCCGTGCAGGCGAACATAAGCCGTTTCCGAGGTCGTAATAATTTCGCCCGGTAGCGTTGGGTGACTGATGCTGCAAAAGCTGATTTTATGCTCCCGGAGCGCCTCATATACTTCCGGTCGCCACCAGCTTTCATGCCGGAATTCCACTACGTTCCGGAAACCGGGTTTCAGGGCAAGCAGGATTTTCTCCAGGAAAGCTTCCGAATAAGCAATCCCCGGCGGAAATTGAAAGAGCAGGCAGCCAAGTTTGTCCCGCAGGCCCTGCTCGCAAACGCTGTAAAAATCATTCAGCAATTGCCCGCATTCCTGCAGCTTTTTCAGATGGGTAATAATTTTCGGGGCTTTGACCGAAAAACAAAAGTCCTCCGGTACCTTGTCATGCCAGTTTTGCATCGCTTTGAGGCCGGGAAAACGGTAAAAGGTGTTGTTGAGTTCCAGCGAATGCAGTTGGGAAGCATAGAAAG
>CBINGV010000165.1:0-8255 GCA_966250255.1 uncultured Flavobacteriales bacterium
TCGGCGCGTATGAAACTGAGCGAAGAAGTCGGGATCTTCAAACGGCAGAACAACATTACCAGTCTCCAGGAAGAACACTGGAAAAAGCTCATTGAATCCCGCCTGGCGAAAGCCGACGAATATTTCCTGACCCAGGTTTTCGTGAAAAACCTGATGGACAACATCCACCAGGAATCCATTCGCCACCAGGTAAAAGTCATGAACCCCGATCTCAAAAAAACATGATCCGGCAAGTTGGCAAAGCGGTTTACAGCGGAAAAATCCACATTCCTGCATCGAAGAGCGACAGCCAGCGCGCCTTGCTGCTCGCTGCTCTTGCTGAAGGAAAATCTACCCTTCGGAATGTAGGCCAAAGTGCCGATGAACAAGCGATGCTGCAAGCCATTCAAACACTCGGTGCGAAGGTTTTTCGCTTCAATGAGCGGGACATACAGATTGAAGGATTGAACGCATTGGCACCCTTTTCTGCTTTGAATATGCAGGAAAGCGGCCTGGGCTTCCGTTTAATGGCTTCCGTGCTCGCGCTTTTCGACCGGCCCGTCAGGCTGGAAGCTTCCGGCTCACTGCTCAATCGCCCGATGGACTTTTTTGAGACGGTTTTGCCGCAGTTAGGCGCAAAAGTCAACACCACAGAAGGTTTTCCTCCACTACAGATACAAGGCCCTCTCAACGGTGGGGAAATCAACATCGACGGCAGCCTGAGTTCCCAGTTTCTTTCCGGCTTGTTAATTGCCCTGCCTTTAGCCTGGTTCATGTCAGCGAATTGAAGAGTCTTCCTTACGTAAATATGACTCTCGACAGCCTGCAGCAATTTGGCATTGAGATCAAACACGATCACTACCGCTCTTTTCAAATCCGGGGTGAGCAGCAGCCCAAAGCCCGCAATTATCTCATTGAAGGGGATTGGAGCTCGGCCGCTTATTGGCTGGTCGCTTCCGCTTTGGGGCTTGACATTTCCGTATCGGGGCTGAATACGTCGAGCCTGCAGGCCGATCGCCGGATCCTGGATGTTTTCCTGGATGCCGGATGTAATATCCTGCGATCCGACAGCCTGGAAATTGACGGCCGTCAGCGCAAGGCTTTTGAAGCCGATCTCACCCATTGCCCCGACCTCTTTCCTGCCCTGGCCGCTTTTGCTTCACTTACACCGGGAAAAAGTGTCCTGAAAGGAACACAACGATTGCTTCATAAGGAAAGTAACCGCGCGCAGGCCATTTACGAGGAATTCAGCAAACTGGGATGCCGCATCAGCCTGCAAAACGATGAAATGCATATTGAAGGTGTTTCCCAAATCACAGGCTCCGAAGTCTATTCCCGCGGTGATCACCGCATAGCCATGTCGCTGGCTGTTTTAGCCCTTTTTTCAGACGAAACAGTTACGATTAAGGACGCAGAAAGTGTTTCCAAAAGTTATCCTTCGTTTTGGGAGGATTTGGAGCGACTACGTTTGACTTAATAAAAAAAGCCACCCCCGCGAAGGAATGGCTTTCTCATCTATTTTGAAAATCATTTATTTCATCAATTGGATCTTGCTGACTTTTTCGAAATCATCTCCTTTGATGATCACCGTGTAAAGTCCGTCGGCAAAGTCATACAGACTCACCGGTGTTGCCAGATCGGACTGGTTCAATTGAAGCACCAGTCTTCCGAGCTCGTCGCGCAGCTCAACCGATTGCACCAGGTAGAGGGATTCGCCCTGGATATTCAGCTGTCCGTTTGTCGGGTTCGGGAACAAAGTGAAGCTGATGATTTGCTCCTCTTCCACATCTGCACAGTCGAGTACATTGATTGTACCACTTGCCGAACCGGAGCAGCCATTGATATCCGTCAGGGTGTAAACTACGTTATTTGGTCCGAGCAGGGATTGCTGAGGATTAAACGTTGTTGTAGAGATCCCGTTCACCGTATAGTTACCACCGGATGGAATTCCATTGGTCAATACAAACATACCGGAAGTGTTACAAACATCATTGAACGGTGCAAGACTGACGTTCGGGTTCGCATGCTCAATTACGTTGACTTCGGAGGAAGTGGAAGTACAGCCGTTGATCGTTACCGATACCGTGATATCTTCCGTACTGCTCACGTTGATTGTTTGCGAAGTCTGGCCTGTTGACCACTGGAAGTTAGCTGTTGCCGTTGTAGTCAGGTCAACCGAGCCTCCCTCACAGAAAGTAACCGAACTTTGAGCTGTAATCAGCGGAACCGCCGGTGTCTGATTGACAGTCACCACGAATGGCGCTGAAGTTGCCGTACAGCCCAGCTCATCCACGGTAACACTGAAAGAACCCGAATTGGTCACCGCAATATCCTGCGTTGTTGCGCCGGTTGTCCAGGTGTTACCATTGGCAGCTGAAGAGGAAAGCGTCAGTGTATTGCCCGAACAAAGTGTTGCCGGGCCATCAGCTGTAATCACCGGGGTAGCCGGAATCGGGTTTACCGTTACATCCACTGTGCCGGAAGCAGCGATACATCCACCGAAGTTCACGAATACATCGTAGGTTCCGCTGCTTGTTACCGTAATGCTTTGTGTTGTTGCCCCGTTTGACCAGTTATTGTTTGTGGCTGACGAAGAAGTCAGCACCACAGAACCGCCTGCGCAGAAAGTTGTCGGGCCACCCACTGTAATCGTAGGCACCGGAGGCGGTGTGGAATTCACGTTTACCGTCACATCAGCTGAAATCGAAGAACAGAGGAAAGCGTTGCTCACCGTCACGTTATAGGTTCCGCTGGAAGAAACTGTAATGGATTGCGTCGTTTCACCGGTTGACCACATATTGTCAGTTGCTGAAGAAGAGGTCAATACCACATTGTCGCCAATACAAATATCCGTTGGGCCGCTGGCCGTAATCACCGGAATTGCCGGAGTCGGGTTCACCGTTACGGCTTCCGCCGCAGAAACAGATGAACACCCGGACTGGCTCACCGTAACATCGTAGTTACCGGAGATCGTCACCGTTATGGACTGCGTTGTTTCACCCGTTGACCAGGTATTGTCTATCGCTGAAGAAGAGGTCAGCACAACGGAACCGCCATCACAGAAAGTGGTTGGGCCGCTCACTGTAATTGTCGGAACAGCAGGCATTGGGTTAACCGTGATGATTTCATCTGTAGAAATTTCGGAACAAGCTCCCTCGGTTACCGTTACATTGTAGGTGCCGCTTGTTGTTACAGTAATGCTTTGCGTCGTTTCTCCGGTTGACCACATGTTGTTGGCAGCCGAAGAAGAGGTCAGGACTACAGAATTGCCGTCACAGAAAGTGGTCGGGCCGCTCAGGCTGATTGTCGGAACTGCCGGAGGCAATACGGAATTGAGCGTCACGGTAATCGTGTTGGATGCACAGGCATCGTTGAATGTAATGTCATAACTTCCGCCTGCAAGACCGGTCAGCGTATAAGGTAAAGTTACCCCGCTTACAGTTCCGCTTGCCGTTCCTGTATAGGAAACATCACCGGTTGCCGTACCAAGCACTTCGATTGTGCCGTCAGCTACACCACAAAGCGTCGGATCGGTTACCGTACCCGCTGAAATGGTTTCTACCGGGTTTACAGTCACTACCTCATCCAGGGAAAGTGCAGAACACATACCCATAACCACGTTCACGTTGTAAGTACCGGAAGTTGTTACCGTAATACTTTGTGTTGTTTCTCCGGTTGACCATATGTTATCCGTTGCGGAAGACGAAGTCAGTACGACTGAGCCACCATCACAGAAAGTAGTAGCTCCACTCGCTGAAATCGTCGGAACGGCCGGTTGGGTCATCACATCTACGTCCTGAACCGCTGCAGCTGAAGTACAGCCACCCGAATTCAGAACAAGGGTCACCACGCTTGTTGTCGAAACCGTAATGGATTGTGTTGTTTCGCCGGTCGACCAAACGTTGTCGATCGCTGAAGAAGAAGTCAGTACGACTGAACCGCCATCACAGAAAGTCGTTGCGCCACCGGCAGTAATCGTAGGCGCAGCCGGTGCCCCCGGATCAGTCAGACTTGCGCTGACCATATTGGAAGTACAACCATTGCTGTCAAATGTAAAGTTATACGTTCCGGCCGTAAGACCGCTGAAAGCATACGGAAGGGTAACGCCCATATTCGAGCCGGCCATCGTTCCGGTCCAGTTCAGGTTACCGGTACCCACACCGGAAATTTCCAATGATCCGTCTGTTCCCCCACAAGTAGAAGGATCAACCACATTGATCGCTGAAATCGTTACAAGTGGCGTTACGTTGACAATCACACTGGAAGAAGCCGAATTGCAACCCGCACTGGATACAAACACGGAATAAGTTCCGGACGTTGTTACCGTAATGCTTTGCGTTGTTTCACCGGTCGACCAAACGTTATCCACCGCTGAAGACGAGGTCAGAGTGAGTGTTTCACCGTCACAGATTGTGAGCGCACCGCTTGCCGTAATTGTCGGCGTTGAAGGAGCTCCCGGATCGGCAATCGAAACGTTCACCGCGTTGGAGTTACAGCCGTCATTGAAGACAAAATCATAAGTTCCGGCGCCAAGGGCACTTACCGTAAACGGCAAGGTAACACCAAATTCGGTACCGGAAGCCGTTCCCGTATAGGAAAGATCACCTGTACCCGCGCCGGTAATTTCAATGGTTCCGTCCATCATACCGCAGGCAGAAGGATCGCTCGTTGCGCCCAATGCGATTGCAGCACCCGGAGTAACCGTTACTATTTCATCCAGGGAAGTAGCGGTACAACCGGCCATATCAACCGTTACATTGTAGTTTCCGCCAACCATCACCGTGATGCTTTGTGTTGTTTCACCGGTTGACCAGGTATTGTTTGTTGCGGAAGAAGAAGTCAATACAACTGATCCCCCGTTACAGAAAGTTGTTGCTCCACCGGCAGTAATTACCGGAGTTGCAGGAATTGGATTAACTGTTACCACCTCATCAAGAGAAGCAGGAGAATTACAGCCTGCCGTTGAAACCAGCACGGAGTAAGTTCCTCCCATGGTGACTGTAATGCTTTGTGTTGTTTCGCCTGTTGACCAGATGTTATCTACCGCAGAAGAAGAGGTCAATACCACAGAGCCGCCATCGCAGAAAGTGGTAGAACCACCCGCTGTAATTGTCGGCATCGCAGGAGCTCCCGGATCGAAGAGCGTTACGGAAACGGTATTGGAATTACATCCGTCATTGAAGGTAAAATCATAGGTTCCGGCACCAAGTCCCATCAGCGTATAAGGCAAGCTTACACCGGCATCCGTTCCGGTAATTGTTCCGGTGTAAGAAAGGTCACCCGTACCCGCACCGGTAATTTCGATGCTTCCATCCATAGCTGAGCACACCGAAGGGTCAAATGTTGTTCCCTGGGCGATCACCGCTCCCGGAGTTACCGTTACGGTTTCATCCAGTGAAGTTGCTGTACAACCGGCGAGGTCAACCGTTACATTGTAGTTGCCGCCCGTCGTAACCGTGATGGATTGTGTTGTTTCACCCGTCGACCAGGTATTGTTTGTTGCAGAAGAAGAAGTCAATACAACCGAACCTCCGTTACAGAAAGTCGTTGCGCCGCCGGCAGTAATCGTCGGAGTTGCAGGAAGCGGGTTAACCGTTACAACTTCATCCGGGGAGTTTGGCGAATCACATCCGGCCGTTGAAACATAAACGGAATAAGTTCCTCCAAGCGTCACGGTAATACTTTGGGTTGTTTCACCGGTTGACCAGATATTATCAACTGCTGAAGAAGAGGTCAGCACCACGGAGCCGCCATCACAGAAAGTCGTTGCACCGCCGGCCGTAATTGTCGGCATGGCTGGCGCTCCCGGATCGGAAAGCGTTACGGAAACCGTATTGGAATTACATCCGTCATTGAAGGTAAAATCATAAGTTCCGGCGCTCAGATTCATGACTGTATAAGGTAAGCTTACCCCTGCATCCGTTCCGCCCACCGGGCCTGTGTAAGTCAGGTCACCTGTTCCGGCACCTGTAATTTCTACGCTACCGTCAGCCGCAAGACAAACGGAAGGGTTAGCTACCGCACCTTGTGCAATAACTGCGCCCATATTTACCGTTACGACTTCATCCAGGGAAGTATTGGAACAGGTTCCGTTGCTTACCGTTACATTGTAGTTTCCGCCAACTGTTGCCGTAATACTTTGTGTTGTTTC
This sequence comes from uncultured Flavobacteriales bacterium, assembly GCA_966250255.1. GTDB lineage: Bacteria > Bacteroidota > Bacteroidia > Flavobacteriales_D > Crocinitomicaceae > M2408. Next base: position 6,131 of record CBINGV010000165.1, read on the forward strand.
ACCCGTTGACCAGGTATTGTTTGTTGCGGAAGATGAAGTGAGCACAACTGAACCGCCGTTACAAAAAGTAGTTGCGCCACCGGCAGTAATCGTTGGCATGGCCGGCATCATATCAACCGTAATCACTTCATTGGCACTGGCTGAATTACATCCGGCCGTAGAAACAAATACGGAATAGGTCCCGCCCAATGTTACGGTAATGCTTTGAGTTGTTTCACCCGTTGACCAGATATTGTCCACAGCAGAAGACGAAGTCAGTACCACAGAGCCACCATCACAGAAAGTCGTTGGTCCTCCAGCCGAAATGGTCGGTGCTGCCGGAGCTCCGGGATCGGAAATTGACACGCTTACAGTATTCGAGTTACAGCCATCATTAAAGGTAAAATCATAGCTCCCGGCACCAAGTCCCATCAACGTATAAGGCAAGCTTACACCTGCGTCGGTTCCGGTGATTGTTCCGGTATAAGAAAGATCGCCGGTTCCGGCGCCTGTAATTTCAATGCTTCCGTCCATCGCACCACAGGAGGATGGATCTGTCGTTACACCCTGTGCAATTACTGCTCCCATGTTTACGGTCACCATTTCATTGGCTGAAGTAGCAGAACATGAACCCAAAGAAACGGTTACATTGTATGCCCCGCCGGTGGTGACTGTGATGGATTGCGTGGTTTCACCGCTTGACCAAACATTATTTGTTGCAGAAGAAGAAGTCAGTACAACTGAACCTCCGTTACAGAACGTCGTGGCGCCACCGGCAGTAATCGTTGGCACCGCCGGTACCGGGTCAACCGTTACAATTTCGCTCACCGTACCGGAATTACATCCCGCCGTAGAAACGTGTACGGAATAAGTTCCGGACATCGTTACCGTGATGCTTTGTGTTGTTTCACCGGTTGACCAAACGTTGTCCACCGCAGAAGATGAGGTCAGCACCACAGAACCGCCATCACAGAAGGTAGTTGGTCCGCCTGCAGAAATAGTTGGATCGGCCGGGGCTCCCGGATCGGAAATCGATACGCTTACCGTATTCGAGTTACATCCGTCGTTGAAGGTAAAATCATAACTTCCGGCTCCGAGCCCCATAAGTGTATAAGGTAATGAAACGCCGGATACTGTTCCGCTTGCTGTTCCGGTATAAGAAAGATCGCCGGTTCCCGCGCCTGTAATTTCAATGCTTCCGTCCATGGCTGCGCAAGCCGACGGGTTCACCGCTGCACCCTGTGCAATGACAACGCCCATGTTTACTGTTACCATTTCATTGGCTGAAGTAGCAGAACATGATCCCAGTGAAACCGTTACATTGTATGCACCGCCGGTTGTGGCTGTGATGGATTGCGTGGTTTCACCGCTTGACCAAACATTATTTGTTGCAGAAGAAGAAGTGAGCACAACCGAACCTCCGTTACAGAACGTCGTGGCGCCACCAGCTGTGATCGTTGGCACAGCTGGAACCGGGTCAACCGTTACGACTTCGCTTACCGTACCGGAATTACATCCCGCCGTAGAAACGTGTACGGAATATGTTCCTGACATGGTTACCGTAATGCTTTGTGTTGTCTCGCCTGTTGACCAAACGTTATCCATCGCAGAAGACGAAGTCAACACCACGGACCCGCCATCACAGAAAGTTGTTGGTCCGCCGGCTGAAATGGTTGGATCAGCCGGGGCTCCCGGATCGGAAATGGCTACCGTTACCGTATTGGAAATACAACCATCGTCAAAGGTAAAATCGTAGCTCCCGGCAGCAAGGCCTGTTACCGTATAAGGCAAAGTAACGCCTGCTTCTGTTCCCGAAGCTGTTCCCGTATAAGAAAGGTCCCCCGTTCCGGAACCTGTAATTTCAATTGTTCCGTCTGTTGCCAAACAAGCTGTCGGGTTTGATACGGCACCTTGCGCAATGACTGTACTGTTTACCGTCAGGGCTGCAGAAGCGGAATTGTCCGTTCCACATCCGTTTGTTACCTCACATTTGTAAAGATTCCCGTTCATACCGGCAGTTGCACCAGTAATTGTTAAGGTATTTGTTGTTGCACCGGAGTAAACACCGCCATCAGAGAGAGAGACAAAACCTCCGCCGGTATCTTCCATCCATTGGTAATTGAGTGTTGCGTCACCGGTAGCTGTC
>CBINGV010000166.1:0-7908 GCA_966250255.1 uncultured Flavobacteriales bacterium
GTCAGGAAAAGCTTGCCTTCGTGTTCCTGTAACAGTTTATAGAGTGCTTCAGCCGCCGGTTCGATTTTCTGAAACCCCGGTTTTTCAAGTGAAACATCCAGTTTTCCGTCCGGGCGGATCTGCTTGATGTAGCCTTTGCAGCGCTCTCCGCGGTTCAGGGGGCGCGAAATATGATTGGTAAAGATAAGCCCGCTATATGTATCGTTTACAATGACATTTTGCCCCAGCTCGGTGCGGTCGCAGATCAGGAGGTCAACTTCTTCCCCTTCTGTCACAACAATGTGTTCCTTTTCGAGGAATTTTTTGACCTTGGCGGAAGCTACGAGCCGCTGAGTCGCATCGTCGATATAGAGGTAAACCAGGTAATACTTCCCTTCCTCCATTTTGGCCGCCTGTTCCTTGAATGGGCAGAAGAGGTGCTTGATTAGGCCCCAGTCGAGGAAAGCACCGATGTGTGTGGTTTCCATCACCTTAAGGTAAGCAAAAGTATTCAGTTCGAGCAGCGGTTTTTCTGTCGTGGCCACTATGCGTTCATCGTGGTCCAGATACAGGAAAACATTGATTTTCTGATCGATCTCGAAAGCCGGATCGAGGTATTTGTTCGGAAGGAGTACGTCGTTTCCTTCTTCATCGCCGAGGTACGCGCCAACGCTGGTAAACCTCAGGATTTGAAGTTCATTGTACTGTCCTAAATAAAGCATTTTTTAGAAATAAAGTTTGGAAGCCGATTTGGAGTTAATAATCAGGCAAGGCAGGTTGAGCTCATTCACCACGAGGTTTTGCGCAAAGGTGTCAAACATCGGCAGGAGGCTTTCGGAATGGTAAGCCAAAGCGATGAAATCCCCCTGGTTGGTTTTGGCATAATCGACCACTTTTTTCTGGTAAGAACCGCCGGAACTCAGCAAAGCCACATGAGAAGTAATATTGCGCTCGTCGTATTGGTCTTTGACCAGCGAAATGCGGTTTGCCAGTTTGCGGGAAAGGATTTCGTCGGTTTCTTTTTCAGCAATGACATGGATTTCGGCACCGAAAATGTTGGACAAATCGCCGGCCAGGTTAGTGATCTGGAGACTTTCTTTCGTCATGTCAATCGGAACGATGATGCGTTTTACCTCCGTAATTTTGGTGTTTTTCTGTACTACGAGGAAAGGTACTTCGGAGCTGCTCACCACTTTAATGACGTTGCTGCCGAAAATTTTCTGCATCCCAACCACGCCGTGCGTGCCCATGATAATCAACTGGGCGCCTTCTTTTTTGGCCAGTTTGCCGATGTCTTCGAAAATGTTGCCCACAACCACTTTGGTTGTCAGCTCAATATTGGGGTTGCCCGAATTTGCCTGGGCAATTTTTTCTAATTTTTGTTTGGAGGCAATCAGTTTTCCCTTGTCTCCAACTACGTGTACAAGCTGGATTTCGGTGCGGACCTTCTGGCCCAGGTTCATTGCGTACTTTAAGGCAGCGTCACCCACATCTGTAAAATCGTGAGGGACAATGTACAAGTTTCTACTCATGGCTTGGTTTTTCCCAAAAATACAAAAAAAGATTTAACAGCGTTTGTAAAATCGGTTTACTAATGAACAAAATTGTGTTATTAATTTTCAAATCTCACAAATTATCAGATATTTAGCGACTTTGACGGATTTTAAAACGGTTCTTTTTGAGCTTAAAGGATTCGTTGAATTTGGAGCGCTCCCGGCGGTAAAATTCCCGGTCGATGGCCAGGTAGGAATAGTTGTCAAAAATCTCGATCGTCCCGATTTTTTCGAAGGGAATTTGGAGTTCCTGTGCCAGGAAGCCAACGAGGTCGGTTTTGCGGATTTTATGTTTTCGGCCCACATTGGCAAAGAGCGTGAACCAAGCCGTTTGGGGGTAATCTTCAAACGTTTCGGGCAAGGTGTAAGGCGCCGGTTCCAGGGCTTCCGCATATTCCGGGAGCGGTTCGTTTTCGGAATGGACCAGGTAGGCCTTCCCGCTGCTCTTCATGCGGGCCGTGCGCCCGTTCCGGTGGGTGAAGTCCTCCGCGGAGTGCGGAAACTGGTAATGGATGATATGGCCGATTTCCGGGATATCGAGTCCGCGCGAAGCCAGGTCCGAACAAACAAGGCAGTCCACACTTCCGCTTTTGAATTTGAAAAGGGCCAGCTGACGGTCTTCCTGCTCCAATCCTCCGTGGAAAAGCGCCGTTTCCTTGCCGTATTCCCGCAAATGTGCAGCAATGCGTTCGCAGGCTTCGCGGTGGGTACAGAACACGAGCACGGGCTCATTTCCCAGGTCAAGCAAGAGCAGGGCAAGGGCTTTCAGTTTGTCGTTTTCGCTTGCACGGACTTTAAAAAAGGCAATTTCCGGTTGGTTTTCGTCCAGGAAATCGTATGTATTGAAGGTGTATTTTCCCAGGAATTCCGGCAGCTGCTCAATCCGCGTGGCTGAAATCAGCTGGATGCTTTTCAGCCCGGCAGAAAAATACATGATGGCCGAAAGCTCGTTTAAAAAGCCTAAGGCAAGTGTTTTGTCATATTCATCAATCACCAGGTGATTGAAAGCGTTTAAACCTTTGGTTTCCCGCTCATAATGGTCCAGGATCCGTCCGGGTGAAGCAACAATAATCTGCGGGTGACTGCCGAATTGCAGGGCTTCATTTTTGAAAGAATGTCCCCCGTAACAAACCACCGAAGCATAAGGCAGCCGCATTTGACGGATGACTTCCTGGATTTGCTTCGCCAGCTCCCGCGCCGGGCTCAGGATCAGGACCGTTTCACCGGGGTTTTTTTCGAGGATTTCCAGGCTCTTCAGGATAAAGGCCAGGCTTTTCCCCGAGCCGGTATTCGAGAGCAGGATTGAAAACAGCGAAGGATCGGCCAGGTAAGCCTGCTGCATCGCGTTTAATTCCTTGATTCCGAGATTGGATAAATAAGACTGCATGTTGGGAATGGGGAATTGAAAATTAAGAATTGAAAACTGAAAATTGAGAGTTGAAAACTGGAGAATTAGCTTAAAATAAAAAAGAGAATGGTCGCTTGCACTCTCATTCTCTTTCTGTTTTCGGGAGGGAGACGGGGTTCGAACCCGCGACCTCTGGAACCACAATCCAGCGCTCTAACCAGCTGAGCTACAACCTCCGTTTGTTGTTTGTGGGCACAAATATAGCTATTTTATGCGTTTCGGCGTGCAAAATTCATTTTTTTTTCTATTTTTATAGGAGAAAAACTAAACTGCTTGATTATGAAAGTTAAACATACTTTGATCAAAGAGTTTGAAACCCGGGTGTTTAAAGAAAGTTATTCCCGCATTTTCAAATGCCTGACGCTGATCGATGAAAAGCAGGTGTGGCACTCTCCCCACGAAAATATCCCGACGATCGGCAACCTGGTGCTGCACCTCTGTGGAAATGCCCGCCAGTGGATCCTTTCCGGGATCGGTGGTGAGCCGGATAACCGAAACAGGCCGCAGGAATTCGAGATCCAGCATAATATCCGGAAATCGGAACTTATCTTTCTGCTCGAAAACCTGCGAATGAATATTACGCTGACTTTGGAAGAGATGGATGAAAACGAGCTGTTTGTCGTCAAAAAAATCCAGGGCTTCCCGACCAGCAATTTTTCAGCGATTATCCATGTTATTGAGCATTTTTCGTATCATACGGGGCAGATTACAACGCTGACCAAATGGTTTACGAATAAAGAAACCGGCTATTACAGTCACCTCGACCTCAACCAGTTGAATTGAGCTTGTTTACCCGGGCCGTTTACGGGAGAAAGATCAGCATTAATTATTTCCCGTTTTAAACAGGATCCGGAAACCGGAGCGGCCTTCCCCGGAATAATAGCTGATTGTACCTTCCAGTTGTTCCGTAATGCTTTTGATCAGGTCTATCCCGAATGACTCGCGCTGGTTTTCCAGGACGTTGGCGTCCATCCCGACCCCGTTGTCGCTATAGTCCAGCTCAAACGTTCCCGCTCTTTCCCGGAAAGAAATAAAAATCTGGCCCTGGTCCTGGTTCACGAAAGCATATTTAAGGGAATTGGTCACCAGCTCATTGATGATGATCCCGATGAGGATGACTTCCTTAATCGGCAAATCGCGGTCTTCAACATCCTGCGTGAGGCTTATTTTCGGGTTTTCTGTTTTGTCCAGCAGGTTGTCGCTCAGGGAGCCGATGTATTCCAGGATGGATGTTTCGTTTTTCTGTCCTCCTGTTTTTAGCAGCTGCTCGTGGGTGAGGGCCAGCGATGAAACCCGGTTGCTGAACTCCTGCAACGCTTCTACCGATTCGGGGTCTTTGAGCTCATAGGATTGCAGGCGTGCCAGGCTGCTCACAAGCTGGAAGTTGTTTTTCACCCGGTGGTGGATTTCGTTGATCAGGAGCATTTTCTCTTTCACCTGCTTGCCGATTTCGTAGTTTTTGTCCAGTAAAAGCCGGTTTTTATGCTTCAGCAGCAGGATATTGCCCACGTAATTGCATACAAAATAAGACACAACCAGGCTGATCAGGAAGGCCAGGATCAGCAGCAAAGCCAGGGAGCCTTTTCCCCAGAGATTTTGGACCTTGGTGGCTACAATCCATTTGCCGCTCGAAACATAAATCGTGTCCTGGCGGACACTTTCCTTGAAAAGCTCCGGGTTCCCGAAGAAAATATGGTCGTCAAAAAATCTTTTTTCTTTGGCGTCCGAAGCAAATTTAAAAGCAAGAAGACTGGTGTCGGAAGGTTTGATCCCGCTTTCTGCCAGGAACTCATTCAGGCGCATTACCACAGCTGCAAAGCCGAGGAAGGCATCTTTTCCTTCGGCATCAACACTGTCAATACTGAAAACCGGCACACGGTAAACTACGCCGGTCCCTCCCTGCACGAGCGGGATCGGGCCGTTTACATGCGGCTTGCGGGTAACCAGTGAGCGGCGGGTATCGTCCCGCGTGGTTTTGTATTCGAGGAGTTTCAGGCCCTTCGCCTCGCGGTTGTTTTCCAGGGGGTACAGGTAATTGATGACGCCTTTCGGAGCCCATTGCAGGGAAAGGATTTTGCTATCCTGCTGGTTAATGAGGTGTTTCGCAAAATTCTCGAATTCGACCGAATCAATCGTTCCTTTGTAGGAAACAAAACCGGCCAGAACATTCGCCAGCTGCTTTTTGGATTCCAGGTTGGCGGCAATCAGCTGGGTGATTGAGTTGAGGCGGCTGTCGGCAATTTTTTCCTGGTTAATGGCATTGGAATGATGGGCCAAATAAATCAGCGAGGAGGAAGTCATAAGCAAAACGACAAAACTCAGGAAAGCGATTGGGAAAGGCCTGATAATCAATTTAGCCATTGGAAATCCATCAATTTGAGGCTAAATTAAACGAATAAATCTGAGAAAAACAACTATTTGTCTGCTTTTTTTTGGTTTTAGTCGTTGGCTTCGTCAATTATTTAACCTGGAAGTCAAATAACAATGTCCCGTTAATATATCCTTTTAGCTGATCGCCGATGGCTACCGGGCCAACTCCGGCAGGGGTACCCGTGTAAATCAGGTCGCCGGTTTTGAGGGTGAAAAATTGTGAAACGTAAGCAATGATCCGGTCGATATTGAAAATCATATCGGACGAGTTTCCGCGCTGCACTTCCGTGCCGTTTTTCTCCAGGGAAAAAGCAATGTTGGAAAGGTCCAGTTCGGTTTTCGGGATGAATTTTTCGGAAATGGGTGCGCTGTGTTCAAAGGCTTTACCGATTTCCCAGGGAAGTCCCTGTTCTTTGCATTGCTGTTGCAGGTCGCGCGCCGTGAAATCAATTCCCAGGCCGATTTCCTCGTAATATTTAGGGGCAAACTGCTCGGCGATGTTTTTTCCCATGCGATTAATGCGGACCACAAGCTCACACTCGTAATGCAAATCTTTGGTGAAATCCGGGTAATAAAACGGGGCATTTTTCGTCAGCAGGGCCACATCGGGTTTGAGGAAAAAAACAGGTTTTGTGGGAGTGGGGGCGTTCATTTCTTTCGCATGATCGCTGTAATTCCTGCCGATGCAAATGATTTTCATTTTCCGCCGAATTTATTTTTGAGCTCAGCCAGCTTACTTGCCGTAATTTCTTCTTTACCGGAACGCTGCTTCGTTTTGATGCGGTCCATCTCCTCGCGGAGCTTTTGCTTGGTGAATTTCGGAAAATCAGTGCTGTCGGAAATAAACCAGCCGTAGTAGCCCGGCTCGATCCGGCCAACTTCTTCTACGGTTTTGCCTTTGTGCTTTCCGAAATTGTAAACCACTTCGCCCAGGCTGTTTTTGGCCAGGCGACCGGCGTAATCCACCAGGTCCAGCTGTCCGCCCTTGGAAAAATCCGAAAGGAAAGCCACATCCGTTTTCAGCTCGCTGTATTTTTCGAGCTGGGCCTGGAACACTTCCCAGGTTGCCTTGGTATCTGCCAGCGCGGAATGGGCGTTGTGAATCTCTTTTTTGCAATAGAACTGGTAGGCGGCAGCCAGCGTGCGCTGTTCCATTTTGTGAAAAATGTTCTGCACATCTACGAACTTCTTCTTAGAAAGGTCGGTGGTGTTGCCTACGCGGAGCAGTTCTTCCGCCAGGAGCGGAATATCAAATTTATTGGAATTATAGCCCGCCAGGTCGGCATCTTCAATGAAGGCCACCAGTGAACCGGCCAGCGCCGCAAAAGTCGGGGCGTCTTTTACCTTGTCGTTGGTGATCCCGTGAATGGCGATCACTTCCTCCGGGATTGGCATCTCGGGGTTCACCAGGCTCACAAATTCGCTTTCACTTCCATCCGGGTTGACCTTGATGATTGCTATTTCTACGATGCGGTCTTTGGATACGTTTAAGCCTGTGGCTTCGATATCGAGGAATGCAATCGGCCTTTCCAGCTGGAGCTTCATGTTCTTATTTCAGTTTGACAATCACGAATTCGGTACGACGGTTGAGCTGGTGCTGCTCGGCAGAACATTTCGCATACTGCTTCTTCTCGCTTTTTCCTTCACAAGGACAGCCGACAGAAAGCTTGCGCTCCCCGTAACCTTTACCGAAGATACGCTGCGGGTTGGTGATGCGCGCTTTGATATAAGATGCGGATGAATTGGCACGCTGCTGGGAAAGCCAGTCGTTGTAGACCATTTTACCTTTACAGTCGGTATGGGATCCGAGCTCGATTTCCATGGTCGGGTGCTCGTTCAGGATCGCTACGATTTTATCGAGTTCAACGGCCGCATCCGGACGAATGTCAAATTTGTCAAAGTCAAAGTAAATCGGGTTGATGTTGATCACTTTTCCGATCTCGTCGCCTACTTTCACTTCTACGTTGTTGATGACAACGCGGGAGGTATCGTATTTAACAATTTCCATTTTGTCCACATCGAGCAGGACTTCGCGGTAAATCTCGTCGTATTTTTTCTCACAGGAAGTGCTCACAAGCTCTTTGTAGAACTCCGTTTGCCCGTTGTTGTAGTGGAAAGTCAGCTCATACTGGCGGCAAGGCTCCAGGGCGCTGTAAAACAAACCGGTACGCATGTTCGGGTAAACACCGCGGCTCAGCTCGTCGCCACAGTCAAGACATTTGACGGTAATTCCCATATCTTCCGGGAAAGGCTTGTTGTCAACGGTTTTGATTTTTCCTTTGAAAACGGCCAATTGGTTAAGTCCGAGGAAGTCGTTCTCGATTTCGTAGATGTCCTTTTCCCCGAAACCATCCTTGCGGAAAGAAGTCAAGTAACCTTTCAAACCGTTTACAGTTGTCGTGTAGAACAAATCATCGTTACAGGAGTTCAGCGGGTAACCGAGGTTGATCGGCGCCGACCAGCTGTTGTTCTCATCGCGGACCGTAATGAATACATCAAATCCACCGATGCTGTTCGGCCCGTTGCTCGAAAAATAAAGCGTTTTGTTATCGATTGCAATAAACGGCGATTCTTCGTCAGCTTCGGTATTGATGGTAG
>CBINGV010000167.1:0-7901 GCA_966250255.1 uncultured Flavobacteriales bacterium
CCTCCTGATTGCAGCGGCTGGTCGAGGTCGATCACTTCCCCGGAAGGGTATACGTAAAAGTATTCGTCTTTTACCCGGGCGAGGTAACCGATATAGCCCGCATAAATCAATTCATCGTAAGCCTGGTCGCCCAGCGGGCTGAGCTGCAGGATATCGTACAAACGGTATTTGCGGCCGTAGGTCAGCTCCAGGTTTCCGCCGGAAGAGAAAGACAGGGCATCGTAGCGGAAAGGGATCACGGTTTTTCCTTCCAGGTCGATGGCTCCCCATGCCCGGTTTCGCTGCACGGGAATGAGGCCGTTGCGCTCGCCCAGTGTCGCTTCGAAATAATGCGGTGAAAGTAGTTTTCCGCTGCTGTCGGCGAGCTGGATGCCCATTTCGCTTTGGAGAATGCTGATTTTTTCCTGTTTTTTGGCAGCCGGGCCGTTTTGGCTCAAAGCCCCGGTAAACAAGCCGTAAGTGGTATCTTTATTGGAAAGAAAAAGGCTGTCGCCGTCAAAAATGATATCTTTCATGGCCGCGCTTTCGTGAAACAGCTGCCCGTTGGGACCCACGACCAGGCATTTGTTTTTGTAGCTCAGGCTGGTGTAACGGTTTTTGTAATGCTGCTCGCGGATACTGCGCTTAAACGCATGAATTTGCAGGTTGCTGTCGATGCTGCGCAATTCGCCTTTCTGGTAAAACAACACCGAGTTTTCGCGGTAAATCCCTTCCTTATCGCCCTGGAAAAGGGGAGAGATCGAAGCAGAGCCCAGCCTGCGCACGTAGCTTTTCTTACCTTCTTTCCCGGAGATCCAGCCAAAATCCTGCAAGCTTTCGCCCTTCCGGAGCGAGTCGATTAAATTGGCCTCCCGGTCGTAGTAAAGGACAGCGTTGTTTTGCTTTACCGTAAAATGGCCGCTTTCAAAAGCCAGTTTGGCGGTGTTGTCTAAAGTAAGCTTTTCATTCCCGTCACGGCTAAAAACGAGCAGTTTGCCGGCGCTTTCCCCGAAAATTAAGCCTTCTTCCAGGTAAGGCTGCTTGTCGAAGATCAAAGGAATAAAAACAGGATTCGTGGTTTTAGCCAGCCTCCATGAGCCCGAGCTTTCCAACGCCAGCAGCGAATCGTCCAGGAAAACGATGTTATCATAAGCGGCATTCAAAACAATATTTCCGTCGGGTCTTTTTAAGCCTTTTTTGTCATTTTCCACGAAGGTGATGCAGCCAAAGTTGTAAGCGATCTCGTCCTTTTTTTGGTCTTCAAACAAATACGAAGGCCAGGAGGGGTGCACCAGCGCTTTTTTGTTGGCCGGCATTTCAAGCTTCATTTCGCCGGCCTGGTTACCCCCGGGGATTTGATAGGAAACAATGTTGTTCAGCGGTTTTTTCTCCGAATTGAGTTTCTGGCAGAGGTGAAGCTGCTGCTCGCCTTTTTTGCGGTAAGCGATCAGGGGCCAGTCGGATTCGCCCCGAATGAAATCTACTTCCTGCTCAAATTCTCCCGGGATATCCATACCGGTTTTCTGGGCTTCCCATTGACTGTTCCGGAAACGGACGCCGAGAGCCGGGTCGAGGAATTGTTTGGCTTGCGCTTCGTCCCGGAACCAGGTATTATTCATACCATCCAGGAAAATGAAGTAGTCCATGAGGGAAATCTCGGCTTCTTCCAGGGGGCAGATTTCAATTTGTCCGCCCAGGGCGAGCCGCTGAAAATCCGGGTCCAGGCGTTCCGCGTAACGGATTCCCAGTTTTTTAACGAGGGGGTTGACCCGGTTGTGACGGCTTTCGGTAAACCAGCCCGAACTGCCGTCGGCATAGAGCACAAAGTCGGTATTGGTGCTTTTGGATGAGGTCAAATCCAGGCCAAAGGTAGCGGAATTGAGTATGGATTTTTTTTCAAATAAGGCATTGGGGCAAAGCAAAGCGTGATAAACGGCGTGTACGCTCAGGGAAATGCCGGGCCCGATGAGGTAATCCACATCTTTGCAGGCTACTTCCCCGGCATAAGCATATTCCTGGTAGTTGCTGATGTGGGCCTGCTTGTAAAAAGGCTGCAGGGCCAGGTTTGACTGCATGACATATCGTGCGCCATAAAGCCCGCTCAGCTGGTTTAACTCAAGGGTGGATTTCGGGTAATCCATGAGGCCGAAATGATTATTATAGTAGGCTTTCGGCTCAATCGTGGCCACTGAGATGTTTTTGTAGCTTTCCTTTTCGATGATTTGTCCCTTTTCGAGCAGGTAAACGTCCACCCGGTCGCTGTAATAACATTTGAGGGCATCCGCGGCATAGGAAAAATCTGTGCAGGGCTCGTCGTTGATCTTTTTCCCGGCGCTGCTCACCAGGGTATATTTCCCGTTCGCAAGAAAAGAGTAGGCCATCGATTTCAGCAAGAGGAAATCGTCGGAAGGCTGGATGACAATCCGGAAGGCGCTGTATTGGGCCGGAAGCACTAATTTTCCGTCAGGGGTATAAAAACCGTGTCCGCTATTATCGCGCACGACATAGCCGTCCTTCATGGTTTCGATGCGATCGTAGCGGAACGGCACCCGGATTTTTTCCTGGAGATCAACGACACCAACCCGGTCGTTTTTGACAACGACAAAGCCCTTGTGGGAGGAATATTCGATGATATTATCGTATTGCGCCCGGATGATTTGTTTCCCGCTTTGGTCGTAAACGCCCCATAAACTGTCCTGCAGGCATTTGAAGTAAGTATCGCCCAGGTATTCGATCTGCTCAAAGCGAGGGGCCAGGATTTGGTTCCCCGATTCGCTGAGCAGCCCGATCTTGTTGTTTTTTCGAACGGCCCAGTAAAGCTTTGCTGCTTTCGTGTTGTGGCCTTGCAGCAGGAAGAAATCGTCATAACTGCCTCCGAAAGAAAGCTGCCGGTCATTCATATACAGTTTAGCGGCGGAGCGCTGCGGGTTGTAAATTTTGTAGCAGAGATCCGAGAAAAAATAAACGTCGCAGCCTTTGGGATCCAGCATTTTCCCGTTCGGAAGGTAGTATTTCCAAGCTCCTTCCCGGTAACGGATCACGTCAAAATCCGCCAGCTGGATGTTTTCAGCTATCGGGGGGATCAGCTCTTTGCCGTTTTCATCCAGCAACCCGTATTTTCCTTTTTCCAGGTTCAGGAAAAGCGGCCGCTCGTAGCGATCTTCTTTATAGGGTATAATGCGATCGTAACGCGGGTTTACCAGGATTTTTGGCCCTACAATCCCCATTTTTCCATCCAGGTAGAGGTAGGCGTATTTTCCAATGGTTTTTGCTGAATCCAAGCGGATGTCAACACTTTTCTTTTTGGTGAAATCGTAATACTTCCAGCTTTTTCCCTGGCCGGTGAATAATTTGTCGCCGTAAAAGAGAAAATGATCGAGCTGTCCCTGCTGCAAAGGTTTAAGCTCTTCGTCCAGCAATTCAAAATCTTTTCCGCTGCGGGCAAGAAAAAAAGTGCGGTAGCTTACAGTGCCGAAATGAACGGTATCATAGGCTTTCCGGAGAAAAGCGCCGCTGCGGCTGTCTTTGAAATGCCATTTTCCTTCGTGCTTCATCGGGTAGACCAGGTAAAGCGGTGCCTTGTTTCCCGACTGGGCGAAGGAAAGAAAAAGCGAGGCGGAAAAAAGAACGGATAAGAGGATTCCTTTCATCAAAGGCTGGCAATTAATTGGTCAAGCTTTGCACTGTCGCCGATTTTTTTACCGTGCTTTTTCATCCGGAATTCAATGCTCCCCGTGGATTTATTTTCCCGGAAGGCTTCTGCAATTTCTTTGTTTTTGAGGCAGTATACCTGGTTGTCGGGCAGGATGGCAATCAGGCGGTTGTTTTCATTGGGGTTCAGGGCAAAGTTGTGGAAAGTTTCTTCCGTATAGTGGATCACTACTTTTTTGGCTCCCGGGATCAGGAAAACGGAAACATAATCCGGAACTTCCCCGTTCATGCCCTCAAATTGAAAGCTGGCTGCGAGCGGAACGGCCTGCGGGTCTTTGAACTGGCGATCGTAATTGTAAATCCCCAATTCATCAATGTTGAAGCTGCGGAGCAATTGTTTTTCGCGTTCGAGCTGTTTTCTTATTTGGTTGGCGCGTTCCACATCGGCCTTGATTTTGGCAACCAGTTCTTCGTATTTTTTCTTCTGCCGGTCAAAGAGCTTGCCTTTGAGCGCCGGCGCTGCAGTGAAAGTGATGGTATCGTCCGGTACGATGAAGGCCAGTTTGAACTCTATGGTTTCGGAAGGTGTGTTTTCAACTTCCAGCAATTTGTAGGTCTGGCTGAACAGGTGTTTTTTGATCAGCTCGCGTTTGGCCTTGTCTTTTTCGGTGATGTTCCACATCATGCCGTTCAGTTCCGCCAATTCGGGAAAATCATTGTAGTCGAGCTTGATGTCAAACAATTCGTCGCCGTTTTTGAAAAGCGCAGGCTTTTTGGGTTCTTTTTTGGCTTGCGTAGCAATGGAATCCAGGCTTTTCTGCAATTTGGGGATTTCCGGGTTCTTCACCGGCAGGCATTTCGTGTCTTTCAGTTCCCAATTGGTCACCTGCTGGTTCATCTGGTAAAAGTTAAAGCTGCCGGGATTGTCGGTTACCAGGTCCACGCGGATCTCTTTTCCTTTTTTCAGCTGCAGCTCTTCCTCTCCCTGGCGGGCACGAACTTCAAACATGCCGGCGCTCTCGAAATCCTGCTTTTCGCCTTGGGGAGTGGTATACACCATCGGGATTTTGCTGGAAATAATTTCGCCGGTCGTATGGTATTCTCTGAAAATCAGTTCCACTTCACCGCTTACCGTTTTGCCGTCGCTGGTTTCAAAAGCCCCGGAAGGCAGGTAAATGCGGCTTTGTTTTTTGGTAATCAGGACCTGTTCCCGGCCGCTATCAATGCGGTAAACATCATCAGGTGTCCGGATGGAGAAGCCGGATACACCCACTTGCTGGGAATCGGCCGGATCTTTTTTATCAGTAGAAGCCTGGTTGCCGGGTTCTTTTTCTGTTTTGCAGGAAAGAACAACGAACAGGAGGAATAGTGGAAGAAAGCGTTTCATGGTGCCTGTTTTATTACAGCACTAAAATACTAAGAAAATCGTTACTTGTTGCCCAGGGCAGCTTTTTTCTTTCCCTCACTTTTCTTACTCCGGTCGAAAAGCTTTGCTTACCGGCGGCTTCGATTCGGTGATTCAGGCTTTCCGGCTCTTTTTCCAATACCTGCGGGCGAACCAGGAAGCAATTCCCAAAACGACCAGGAGCGGCCAGATTTTGAGCAGCCAGAGAAAGAAGGAAACAACGCCCGACCAACCCGTTTCAAGCGAGTCACCCATTTTTTCGGAGGAAGATTTTTCGTAAGGCTTTTCGGTCACGACTTCTTCCTGCGTGTAGAGCTTGATGCTCAGGGAGCTGAATGCGGCCTGGTCTTCCAGGAAGCGGATGCGGCCTTCGCGGCTTTCGATCTCTTCCTGCAGGTTCCGGATGATTTCTTCAATCTCCAGCAGCTCTTTCACGGATTTGGCTTTGGAAACCAATTCCTTGTAGCGCTCAAGGTAGGTCCGTTTGTTGCTGAGCCGCAATTTGGCATCGACGTATTCTTCGGTGACGTCCGTTGCCTGGATGCTTTTGTTTTCAAGCTTGTCTTTGCCGTTTTCGAGCCCGCGAAGCAGTTTTTCGAAGTTGGCTGCCGGCACGCGGATGTTCAGCTCGTAATGATTGTTCGTTTCATCCCGGACGAGGACTTCCGATTCGTAGTAGGCATTTGCTTTCTTCAATTGCCGGTCGATGGCCTGCTTGCTTTCTTCGAGGTGCTCCGTGCGAATCGTCAGGCGGCCGTCTTTGAGCAGCATCTGTTTTTGTTTTTCCGTTTTCTGATGTATTTGTTCGCCCTGAACTTCCGGCTCGGAAAAAGCAACGCTTTGGTCGTAATTGGCCTGCGATTCTTTTTTGTCGTAGGCGACTTCCTGGGGGGCACTTATTGTTATCGCATTCACAGGGCTTTCATCGGAAGGCAGCCCTGTTTTGTTGCTGCGGTTACAGGCCGCCAACAGGATCAGCATCGTGGCGGGGATTAAGATCAACTTTTTCATATACGTGGTATTTGGGTTGTGTACAGCAAAACAACGAAAAGGTTCAGTAGTTTATTGGGCGCGATTGAGTGTATGGACAGCCTGTTTGCGTATCCTGTTGTTTTGAAGCGGTGAGTGAGGAATTGTAAATGATGAATGTTTTCCCGGCGCTAACGCTTAGCTTCGCTGCTGTCCCGACAAGTCGGGATAAACTCTCCGGTGGTGATCTTCGCGCGTATACGCACTCTTATAAATAGGCTCTAAATAGGCTACTTTGCGTCCTCTGCGAATACTTTGCTTTCCTTTGCGTTCCAACCATCAACAAAAAAAGACGCCCATACGAAGCGTCTCCCTTTTATTTGAATTGAACTAATTAATTGCCTTTTTTGAAAGCGTCGAGCCCATCGTTGATCCACTTTTTGAAGACCTCCGGGTCACTGTGGTTCTGGTAGTCGGCTGAACCGTTCGGCAGGTCTTTCCCATCCGGGCTTTGCATGATGTAATAGGGTTGGGACGAAGTCTGGTAATCCGTGATTTGCTTCGCGGTCCATTTATTGCCGATGGTTACGACTTCGAAGTCTTCCCCGTTGACTTGTATTATTTTCTGTTCTTTTACCGGTAATTCGGTGCGCTCGTCTACGTAAAGCGAAACAATGACCACATCATTCCGGAGATGCTCAATGATACCGGGTTTTCCCCAAACGGTTTGTTCCATTCTGCGGCAGTTGACACAGCCCCAACCGGTAAAGTCGACAAATAAAGGCTTGTTGACCTTTTTGGCGTAAGCCAGCGCTTTATCGTAATCCGTGAAGGCGAGGGTTCCCTGCGGGCCTTCGTGCATGCCTTCCACGTGCTCAACGGTGGTTGCAACAGCCGGTGCTGATGATCCGCCAACACCTTTCGGCGATTCAGCATAGAAATCAGGCGGAAGGAAAGCGTTGACCAGCTTCAGCGGCGCCCCCCACAATCCGGGAACGAGGTATAGCGTAAAGGAAAGCGTCAGGGTGGCAATCATTGTTCGTCCTACGGATAAACGCTCTACCGGGCTATCGTGCGGCAGCCTGATTTTTCCGAACATATAAAACGTCAGTGTGGCAAAGATCCCGATCCAGCAGGCGATGAAGACTTCGCGCTCAAGCAGGTGCAATTGCAGGGTGGTATCGGCTGTGGACAAAAATTTGAAGGCAAAAGCGATCTCGAGGAAACCCAGGAAGACTTTAACGACATTGAGCCAGCCGCCGGAGCTAGGCATGGAGTTGAGCCAGGCCGGGAAAATCGAAAAAAGCATAAAAGGAATCGCCAGGGCGAGGCCGAAGGCGAACATGCCCATGATCAGGGCGGCAGAACCTCCTTCGCTTGAAATCCCGACGAGCAGCGAACCGAGAATAGGCCCGGTGCAGGAGAAAGAAGCGAGAGAGAGTACCAGCGCCATGAAGAAGATGCCGATGATTCCCCCCTTATCAGCTTTGGAATCGGCGGCATTTACCCAGGAGCTCGGCAGCTGGATTTCGAAGGCGCCGAGAAAGGATAAACCGAATATAAAGAGCATCAGGAAGAAAAAGAGGTTGAACCAGATGTTGGTCGACATTTCGTTCAGGATGCTCGAGGAACCGGTGGCAACAACCAGTAAAGCCAATAAGACGTGGATCAGGATGATGCAAAGCCCGTAAGTGACGCCATTCCGGATTCCCTTTGCGCGGGTTTTGCTGCTTTTGGTAAAGAAGCTCACCGTCATCGGGATCATCGGGAACACGCAAGGCATGACGAGCGCGGCAAAACCGCTGAAGAAGGCCACAATGAAAATGGTGAGCAGGGAAAGGTTTTTGGTTTCGTTTTTCGGATTACCTGCTTTTACAGGGGTGGAAACCGGACTTTC
>CBINGV010000168.1:0-7877 GCA_966250255.1 uncultured Flavobacteriales bacterium
CGCATTGCTTTCCCGCAATCCGTTGTGCGCCTGTCCGCCGGACGCACCAAAATGAATATGGAAGGCCAGGCCCTCTGTTTCATGGCCGGTGCCGGTTCTATTTTCGCCGGTGACAAGCTGTTGACGACACCGAACCCGGAATTCAACGAAGACAAAGCCATGTTTGATATCCTGGGCCTCGTTCCGAAAGAAGCCTTTGCCGACGGTGAAAAACCGGTTTCCGAGCCGGACCCGATCATCGAAGCCCGCAAAGAAAAAGAACGCCTGCGTGCCATCCAGCTCGAAGAAGCCCGCTCGCAGGGTTTTGAGCCGCGCAAGATCACCGTACAGTAAGCCGTGCAACCCGGAAGTTTTGATAAACTGCAACAACGCCGGGCCGACGGAAGCTTCCGGGAGTTGGAACTGCATTCCTGCAGCACCGATTTCTGGTCGAACGATTACCTCGGCATCAACCGGCTGTTAAAAGACCGGCTTCATCCCGGCGGCGGAAGCACCGGTTCCCGCCTGATTTCCGGAAATTCATCCGAAGCCGAAAACTGCGAAGCATTTTTAGCCGCTTTTTTTGATGCGGAGGCCGCTTTGACCTTCAATTCGGGTTACGATGCCAACCTCGGGCTTTTTTCAGCGCTCAGCACACGAAACGACCTTGTTTTATACGATGAATACATCCATGCCTCCGTGCGTGACGGAATCCGGCTGGGTTTGGGAAAAGCTTTTTCCTTTCGCCACAATGATCTGAACGACCTGGAAAACAAGCTCCGGCGTTATGCAGTACCGGGTAGCAGTCTATTTATTGCCGTAGAAGCGCTTTATTCCATGGATGGGGATTTTGCCGCGCTTCGGGAGTTGGCGGAACTGGCCGGCCAATACGGCGCCTTTCTCATTATTGACGAAGCCCACTCCGGGGGTGTTTTCGGTCCGGAAGGGAAAGGCTTGTGTGTTGAGCAGCAAATCAGTGAACAAGTTTTTGCACGGGTTGTCACTTTCGGAAAGGCTTACGGGAGTCACGGCGCCTGTGTCCTTGGCTCAGCGAAGCTTAAAGATTACCTGGTTAATTTTGCCCGCTCTTTTATTTACACGACGGCACTTCCTGCTCAGAGCTATAACCTGATTACCGAAGCGATCGGTTTTGGACGCGATCAACAGCTCCGGGAAGCTCTCCAGGCCAACATTGCTCATTTTATTGCTTTAAACAAGGAATACATCCGTTTTTCCTCTCCCGGCTCCCCTATCCAAATCATCTCCCCGGAAAGGATCAAGCAGCCGGACATACTTATGACTGAATTACGGAAAGCAGGGTTCGGCATTAAACTGATTCAGTCGCCCACCGTACCGAAAGGCATGGAACGGATCCGAGTGTGCCTGCATAGTTTCAATACCTCCCGCGAATTGGAAACATTCAGCAGCCTGTTGTCCGGGTTTTCCCCTTCCTGATCCTGGAAATCCGAGGTAAAGCAGCAGCCATTTTTTTTGCCTTTTTATTATGCAGGCATACGAACCTTGGCTTTTATGCTAAAATATAGGCTGCAAAAAAGCTACCGGTTATCTACAAATAGCGTACAAATACCTATTGATTTATGTCAAATAATAATCCATAATACTGTTTTGTTCAAAAAAAGGCAAGAAATATTCATAGCACTTTATTATGCGTGCACAACTAATGTTTTTTTTGTAAATTAGGGTTATAAACCAAGTAAAACGAAGCAGCTATGAAACGAATCCTTACCTTATTAAGTTTGTTGTTTGCGATGTTTGCAACGAGCTTCAACTCAAACGCAGCAGTAATTACTGCGATCAGCAACGGCGGCACCTGGAATTCATCCACTTCCTGGGACCTCGGACGAACACCCGAATGTGGTGACACCATCATTGTTCCGATGGGCATTGAAATCAAAGTAACGGAAAATGTAGAGCTTGATGCAGGTACAATAGCCTGTAGTGCGGTGAGAATAAGTGTAGCGGGAAGGCTTCGTTTTTCAAACGGTAAGAAAATCCGCCTGGCCGCCGGTGCCTGCATGAATGTAGAAAACGGCGGTAGCATCAACCCCAGCGGGAAAGGTGGCGGGGCTTCAGAAAACATCTCCATTGACGGCACTCGTGTCTGGGAAGCAGGTGACGGCCCTTTGAGCGGCCCTTTCACTATGGGTTGTCTGGTGGTGTTGCCGGTAAGTTTGCTTTCTTTTGAAGTGAGCAACCAGGCCAATAACTTCAATATTGATTGGTATGTGAGCTCCGAAGACGAACTGGCTTACTATGAAGTCTTTGTTTCCAAAGACGGTTACAAGTGGGAGCTGATCCACATACAAATGGCCCTGAACAGTAGTGAAGAAAGTCATTATGGTCTTCGCTATCAAATGATGGATGTAGCTTCCGGTTACATTTACTTCAAGCTTTCCTCAACCAACTTTAACGGCAGCAAACAGATGCTGGCCATGAGTACAACGCCTTACGAGTTTAGCCTCGAAGACATGAATGAGCTGGTATTGATCCCGAACCCGGTTCAAACGAACAGCCTGACCATCATCGCTTTCGAGCTGGAAAACACCCAGGAGTATGAGATCACAGCGATTGATAACTTCGGAAAGGTGGTGCTGGAAAGCCGGGCTACTGGCAGCAAAGGCTCAAACACCTATGTGATCGAAAATGACCGCCTGAAAGCAGGAATTTATACCATCCAGCTAAAAAATGCGGACAAAATGACATCAAGCAAACTGATCGTGCTATAATCATCCCATGATTGATGAAGGCCGTTCCCCTTGTGGGAGCGGTTTTTCATTTCTGGTCGGATGCAAACAAAAACTTGTTGGGGCTAACGAGATTGATTTTCACCGCATACATCACAATTCCCGCCGTATTTTTAACGCCCAGCTTGGACATGATATTTTTCCGGTGGGTATTTACTGTATGATTGCTCAGGAAAAGCTCTTCGGCGATCTGCTGGTTGGTCTGGCCCTCTGCAATGCGCTTGATGATTTCGTTTTCCCGGTCGGAAACCGTTACCGGCTCGCAGGTGAAATGATCGAATTCCAGGTCGTCAACATTGATGGAAGCGGCATGGATCGTTTCGAGGATCTGCCCGCAGAAAAATTTGTTGCCTTTGGCCGTTTCTTTGATGGAGTCGACAATCTCGTTGATGTCACAGTCTTTTTTCACATAACTTTTCACACCTCCCCGCAAGGCAGCCACCAGGGTCGGGGCGCTTTGTTCCGGAGTGATAGCCACGATCCCGATTTTGGGTCTTTTGGACATGACGGCCGGGATAACATCAATATCAAACCCGCCTGTGGTGTAATCGATCAGGATCACATCGGTATCGAAATTAGCGATAAGCTCGAGTAATTCATTATTATTCCGCGCTTCACCGACAATCTCGATCTGGTGCAAATTCAGCACCGTCCGCAGCCCGATCCGGATCAATTCATTGCTATCTGCTAAAATAACTTTCACGTAAAAATAAACTCAACCGGGCAAAGATACGAAAAAAGTTAGGAGTTCGTAAGTTGGAACGCAAAGAACGCCAGGTTAGCATGAAGTACGCAAAAAATTAAGGAAACATAAGATCAAATTAACTGCGGCCCTGAGCACCCTTCTTAGCGCTCTCTGCGAAAACTTTGTCTACTTTGCGTTCCAAAAAAGTTAAACCGTTAAGAACGTCAAGGTCCAAGCAACAAAAAAAGCCCTGTTCCGGAGAACAAGGCTTTCCATATCTGTTTGCGAAGGGATTATTCTCCGACAACTTCGAATTTGAAAGTTGGCTTAACGCCTTTGTGCAGGTTAGCTTCTGCTTCGAAAGTACCTACTTCTTTGATCGGCTCGTCTTTGATTTTCAAAGATTTGCGGTCGATGTCGAAACCGGCAGCTTTCAGGGCCTCAGCCAATTGTACGGTGTTAACAGAACCAAAGATCTTACCGTTCTCCCCTACTTTCGTAGAGATAGTTACAGTTGTTTCAACGAGCTTGGCAGCAAGTGCCTCAGCTTCAGCCGTAATTTTGGATTCTTTGTGGGATTTTTGCTTCATGATCTCAGCGTGTGCTTTCTTTGCAGAAGCAGTCGCCAGGATCGCATATCCCTGCGGGATCAGGAAGTTACGTCCGTAACCTGGTTTTACTGTTACCAACTCGTCCTTATATCCCAACTTATCTACGTTTTTCTTTAAGATAATTTCCATTTTCTTTAAATTTTAATGTTTGACAAGTCGTTATTTCAACATATCTCCTACGTAAGGAAGAATCGATAAATGACGAGCTCTTTTGATTGCTTTGTTTACTTTTTTCTGGTATTTTGCAGAAGTACCGGTGATACGTCTAGGCAAAATCTTACCTTGTTCGTTAACCAATTTCAAGAGGAAGTTAGGATCTTTGTAATCAATGAACTTGATCCCGCTTTTCTTGAAACGGCAGTACTTTTGTTTTTTAATGTCGATGTTAATCGGGGTTAAATAACGGATATCGTTTGACATGTCTTTAATTTTTTAAGTGTTAAACAATTAAGCTTCAGCATTTACTGCAGGTTTCGCCTCGCCCATTTTCGTTCTTCTCTTTACAGAGTAAGACAAGTGGTGCTCGTCCATTTTTACAGTTAAGAAACGCATCACGCGCTCATCACGCTTGAAAGACACTTCCAGGTCGTTGATGATGTTGCCCTGACCTTCAAATTCCAACAGGTAGTAAAAACCGGTTGTTTTTTTCTGGATCGGGTAGGCCAGTTTTTTCAAGCCCCAGGATTCGCTGTGCTTAAGTTTACCACCAAATGCGGCAATCTCGCTTTCGAATTTTTGCACTGCTTCCTTTGCCTGGTCATCAGACAAAACGGGAGTTAAAATGAAAACAGTTTCGTAAGAATTCATAAAATTTATAAATTAATTATTAAAATAAGGGTGCAAAGATACAGTTTTATTGGAAATAATCAAATTTCCGGCGAAAAAAAATCCGGCACCTTCAGGGAACCGGACCATTTTTATTGTTTTGACCAGCCGAAACCTATTCCGATTTTACAATGCGGCGTGTTTCGAGGATGGCATTATTTTCTTTGATCACGTAAAAATATACGCCCTTTTTGAGCTCCGACAAATCAAGCTGCGTGCTCTTGTCGTGGGCGCCGATGGTTACTGTGCGCACCACTTCTCCCAACACCGTACAGATTTCAATGCGGTCACAGCTCCCGTGATTGATCGTGATTTTTCCTTTAAAGGGGTTGGGGTAAGCTTTGGGCTCATCCCCGCTTTCGATACAGCCTGAATCATAGCTTTCCACCGGCGCGGCATCCTTCGCCGAGACAAAAGCAGCCCACGCAAAAATAAAAGCAAAAAGGGTAAGATATCTGTTCATAGCATACGTATTTCAAACAAATATACATCTTTTTAGGAAAAAAGCAAATTTCCAGGCAACTTTTTGATTTTTTGCGGGTACTTAATGAAAGTTTACACAATATGCATGAAAATAAGCTGAGAAAAGCGGGATAAAAGCTGAGCTGAAAAAGACAAGTAATTACGACGCAGATTTGAGAGAGTGATAAGCGAAGCAGTTTTAGAGGATTTCCGGGACGGAAAAAAGTCCGCCTACGACCTGATTTATAAGTCGTACGCTCCCGGTATGTTCGCACTTTGCCTCCGCTATATGCGTTGCCGTGACGACGCCCAGGACGTGCTGCAGGAGTCCTTCATCAAAGTCTATACGAACCGCGAAAAATTCCAGTCCAACCAATCGATCGGGGCATGGATCAAAACCATCACCATCAATACCGCCCTGACGTATATCAAACAAAATTACAGGATCCAGCTGGTAGAAAACGAGCTGAAACTGGACGAGATCCATTTTGACACGGAGGAAACGCCGGATTATGCCTCCATGCAGCAAAAGCTCCTGGCTATCCTCAACAAATTACCGGATGGCTACCGCACCGTGTTCAACCTGTTTACCGTTGATAACCTGACCCACAAGGAAATCGCCGAATACCTCGACATCTCCGAAAACACGTCGAAAACCCAGTTATTCAAGGCTAAAAAGATGATCCAGGCGATCATCGAGCAAGAAAAGATCAGTTATGGAACATGAGAACGACATAGACGACCTGTTTCAGCAAAGTTTCGAAAACTTTGAAGTGCTTCCGCCCGACGAGGTAAAACGGAAGATCGACGAAGCTTTGTTTGGAAAACGGAAACGCCGGTTCTTCGGAATCTGGTTCTGGACCTTACTTCCGCTTGCGGGAATAGCGTTCCTGACTTTGCTTTGGATCAATACTGATCCCGGAAAACAAAAACACACAATTGCACAACAGAGCTTCCAAGCGACAGAAACAAAGACGGAACATGAAACCGCCAAAAGCAAAAAATCTCAGGGAACAGTTTCGACCCAAGCACCGGAAGGAGAAAAATTAGACCGCAACAATTCATCAACGAAGCTAAATACAAGCGAAAACCCGGGTGAAATAAATCATACGAGTTCTTCAGCACACAAGTCCGGGAAATCAACGGCAGGGAAAAGCAGCTTATCCAAAAAACGCAGCAGAAACCGGGCGGCTAGCGAACGGGCTGCGGTCCTCGCTGAAGAACATCAGACGACGAATACGCACTCCGGCGACGAAGCAACAGATGGACTGGCCGATACAAAGGGTACGCTCCCGGATTCTGCATCTGTTTCTCCAGCAGATTCCCTGGCTTTGGCTTCGGGCTCGGATTCTCTTTCCCGGGCAAAAAAAGACGACACTTCGGAAAATGACAGCCTGGCTGACAACTATGTGAAACCGGAACGCAAGCCTAAGTCGCAAACGAAATTATCGCCTTACCTGGTCGGGGTGCAATTCGGCCTGACCCGTGGCATCAACAGCTCGCAGGAAAATGTGCTGTTCAGGGAAAGCAATCCCTTCTACGTCAATTTGGACGCGAGCTTTCGTCCGCGAAAAATCGGGGTTTCGAGCGGCTTTAATTATTTCAGCACAAGCGAAACCGCCACACATAATTATACGCAAACAGATACGGTGCAGACCGGCATTACTTATGATTACATTACGGAAGACACACTGGAATATATCTACGACAGCAACCAGGTGGTGATCGACTCCATTGTACACACGGTGATTATCGATTCAACGGCCAATTACAGCTACGACATCCAAACAAACAGCTACACGCAAAGCAGCGTATACCGCGTTTCTTATTTTTCACTTCCGTTGATGCTTTCTTTCCAGCAGCGCCTGGCGCCTAAACTTTATCTCGACCTCATGGCAGGCGGCGTGATCTCCTACCAGAAGCTGCGCTTTAAGGAAAGTAACCCGGCCAATGACAATGTCACGCTCACGGAATTCGGTTTCCGACTTTGTGTGAAAAGCAACCTTCGTTACCAGTTCAGTCAATTCGGAGTGAGCCTCAACAGCAACTTCAATTACGATCTGAAGCCGGTGCAATACCTGCAAAAGGCACGCAAGCGGCAGGCTGTGGATTTCGGGGTGGGAATCTGGTATAATTTTTAAAGAGAGTGGAGAATTGAGAATTATATTTTCCATTCTTAATTCTCAACTTTCAATTCTAATAAGCCGCTTTTTCTTTCGGATAGGCATTGAACGTTCCCGAAGCAACGGCAACGAGCTCTTTGTGCTGGTTGTAGATTTTCGCTTCGGAGAACAGCAGTCTTTTCCCGGCCTTGATCACCTCAGAATAGCCCACAACGACATCATTGAGCAAAACGGGCCGGATGTATTTGATCGTCATTTCCACCGTGGCGACGATCCGCTCTTCT
The DNA here is from genome assembly GCA_966250255.1 of uncultured Flavobacteriales bacterium. Taxonomy (GTDB): domain Bacteria; phylum Bacteroidota; class Bacteroidia; order Flavobacteriales_D; family Crocinitomicaceae; genus M2408. Next base: position 7,735 of record CBINGV010000168.1, read on the forward strand.
TCCACAACGCAGGAAAGCGCAGCGATCCCAAGTACGCTGTCACAAAGTGTGGCCACAACCCCTCCGTGAGCTGCAAACGGCGTGGCGAGGTGTTTTTCGCTGATTGAAACCCGGTATTCGACCTTCCCTTTTTCGGTAATGAG
>CBINGV010000169.1:0-7874 GCA_966250255.1 uncultured Flavobacteriales bacterium
GACATCCGCAAATACGAGCGCCTGCGCCAAAAAGACAGCCGCTATGTTGCCCAGGACCCGAAGCATGGGATGACCATCACGCTTTTATCCGTCCAGGAGCTCGCTTATCAATTGCCCATTCATGCACCTCAAATACCTGCAGAAAATGAAAGCGAATAAGCTCTTGTCCTTCCTGGCGGCCTTGTTCACAGGCGGAATAGTACTGGCCCAAAGCTATACGATTAGCACCCAAGGCTCCGTTTCAACCTGCAGCGGTACTTTTTACGACAGCGGTGGCTCAGGCGGCAATTATGCCAACAACGAAAATTACAACATGACTTTTTGTTCCAGCTCGTCCAATTGCATCCAGCTGACCTTTACCTCCATGGACCTGGGCAGCAACAATGCCGACAAAATCCGCATTTACGACGGGCCTACAACCGCCTATGCCGTGATCGACAATATCAACGGGAATAATGAGCCGGCCATGCCTTACACGGTGTATTCCACTTCAGGCTGCATCACCATTCGCTTTATTTCCGATAACAGCGGTGTCGCTGCTGGCTGGGCAGCAACAATTGCCTGTGCCGCATGTCCGGCAACGCCAACGTACAATAACCCAAATGGCTTTGTATACACCTGCAGCGCTTTATTTTATGACCACAACGGCCCCGCCGTCAATTACGGGAACGACCAAAACCGCACCACCCGGATTTGTTCCAGCGGTACGGATTGTGTGCGGGCCACCTTCAGCTCCTTTCAAACGGAAGCCGGCCTGGATATTTTAACCATTTATGACGGGCCGAACGCCTCTTCCCCGGTGATCGGGACCTACAGCGGAAACTCTTCACCCGGTGTTGTGACTTCCACTACGGGTTGTCTTACCTTCAATTTCCAGTCCGATCTTTCCAACAGGCGCGCCGGCTGGGAAGCAGCCATCAGCTGTGTCCCCTGCGGTGAGCCACCACCGCCCTCCCCGCAAAATTGCCTCGGGGCAACGCTTGTGTGCAACGATCAGTCCTTCCAGGGAAACAGCGACGGAAGCGGCAATATCAATGACCTGTCGGGATCTAATGACGGTTGTCTCGCCGGTGAAAATCAAACTTCCTGGTATTATTTTACTCCCTTGACCGGTGGGACGATCCAGCTCAATATTTCTCCCCAGAACGGAACGGATGATTACGACTTTGCCGTCTGGGGCCCTTTAGGAGGACTCACCTGCCCGCCGGCCGCCGCTCCCCTGCGCTGTTCTTATGCGGCCGGTGGAGGAAATACGGGCTTGCAGACCGGGGCCGGTGATAATACGGAAGGAGCCGGCGGCAATCGCTTTGTCAACCCCCTCAACGTAACGGCAGGCGAAGTCTATGTTCTGGTGATCGACAATTTCTCTGAATCCACGCAGCCTTTTACCCTCGACTGGACGCTTGGCGGCGGATGCACCCTCGGTTGTACCGTTTTGCCTACCGAATTGCTCGATTTTTCGATTGAATATGCCAAGCAAAGCGGGATGCTTTCTTTCACAACGGCTTCCGAACGGGAGCTGGTTTCGTTTACCATTGAAAATTCCAGGGACGGCGTTTTCTGGCAGGAGCTCGGAAAAATCAAAGCCAAAGGCAATTCGTCTGAAATAACGCATTACCAGCTGGCGGATGACAAGCCTTTTTATGGCAATTCTTATTACCGCCTGTCTGAAATTGATATTCATGGAAACAAAACCGTGCTTCAAACCATCAGTGGGGAATTCCTCGGCGAGGATTACCTCGTTTATCCCATCCCGGCCAACAAAAAACTTTGCCTCGAAGGAAAACACCTTGCTTCAAGCACCCTCACCCTGCATAACAGCATCGGGGAACTGCTGGATATTCCTTACACGGTGAATGAACATAAAGCAGAATTTAACATCGAAGCGCTCAAAAACGGCGTTTATTTCCTGACCATTGAGCATCAAGACAACAAAACGACAGAACGGATCATCATCAGGCACCAATAATTTAAGGACTGCAAGCACATACAATCCATGTAAAATTTCACTCCGTGCAAAATGAAACCCGAAATCAAGGCCTCGACCTGCTTCGCGCCATTGCCGTGTTCCTGGTTCTTGCCCGGCACAGCAACCTGAATTTCTGGCTGACGAAATTCGGCTGGCTGGGCGTAGACTTGTTTTTGGTATTGAGCGGCTTCCTGGTTTCCGGACTCTTGTTTGCGGAGTACAAAAAACGGGGAGAAATCCGAATCGGGCGCTTCCTGGCCAAACGAGCGCTCAAAATCGTGCCCCCCTTCTATGTTTTCCTGCTGATTACCATTGCAGTCGAATCTTATGCAGGCGGGGCGCTCATTCTCGATGCACCGGTGCTTAGCGAATGCCTCTTCCTGCAAAGTTATCTCCAGGGACGCTGGCTCCACACCTGGTCCATTGGCCTCGAGGTTCATTTTTACCTGCTGCTGGCAATCAGCGCTTTGCTCCAGGTGAACATCCGGAAAAAATTCAATCCAAAAACAGTCATTGCCTGTTTTATAGCTTTATTGCTGGCTTGTTTCCTGTTACGCTTGCAATTTTCCTATCCCCACCGGCAGGATCGCTTTTTTGCTTTTTTTGCTACCCATCTGCGCTTCGACGGAATTGTTTGCGGGGTTTTCCTGGCCTACCTGCACCATTTTACGAACTATACCCGATTCATCCTGGAAAGGCGCCTGTCCGGACTCCTGCTTGCGGCCGGTTTGATCGCACCTGCCTTTTATTTCCAGGCCGGTACTTACTTCATGAATACCATCGGTCTAAGCCTTGTTAACCTGGGTTTTGCCCTGATCCTGCTGCTGGCCCTGAACCTGGAAAATGATTTACAGCATGCCGGGATGAAATTCCTCCGGGCTCCCCTTCATATGGCTGCCTTTATCGGGCTTCACTCCTATTCCGTTTACCTCTGGCACCTCAACGCCAAAAGCCTGCTTTACCACTATCTGCACCTGGATGAAAAAATAATGACCGTCTTGTATGTTTTGTTTGCTACCGCGTTGGGAATCGGGATGTCTTACCTGGTGGAGCAACCTCTTTTGAAACTTCGGAAAAAACGATTTCCCGATGTCCATTCTATGAAGAAAAAGACCGCTTTGGGACATGAAGTGCCTTTTTGAGTATATTAGACCTTAAAAACCACATATCATGAAACGATTCTTATCTTTTCTTTTGCTTTTTGGCGCTATAAATTGCTATGCCCAGGATTGCAGTATCACAGAAGCTGAGTGGGAAAAAGTTGAAATCCGGCTGATGGAAACAAAAAATATAAAAGGTTTCACCGTAAGCGGAGAAGCCACCGCAAAAGTTTCCCAATCAATCCGGACAACAGATGACCTCAGCGAAAAGGAGAAAAAAGAAATCCGGAAAACGGCTGCCAAATACGGAGCCTGTATTGTCTACATTGATACCATGGGCCTCTGGGATTCGAAAGGTTTTCCGACCATGGCTTCCCAGGGAAAGCTTTATTATTATTGGGGTTCATTTAAAAAATGACCTGAAATAAAAAACGCCTCCGTCAGCTGACGAAAGCGTTTCCCGAAACTTATTTTTAATTTCGCTAGCCGTTAATCGTATACGTAACCCCATTGATCGTTACCGTAAAGGTATTGTCGCAGGTTCCGTCGCCATAATTAATCGTGCGTGTAGGCTTGCCAGTCGGGGTGAAATCCAGCACGCCGGACATAATGTACGGACATCCGACTTTTACATGCAGGGCGCTGGTGATCGTGGCCGAGTAACCATTTCCGCCGGTGGAAGTTGCGTTCGCCGTGCCGGTAATATCGTATTCATCGTCGAAGAAGTTCAACACGGTTCCGGAACCGGCAGTCCAGGTACGCACGCGATCAGAAGTATAGGTAAAAATTTCACCTCCGCTCATTGTCACCGTACCGTTGACGGAAATATTGAAAAAAGGCTTGCCGCTGCTGTTGGTCCCCATATTGGTTACCGTTTTCGTGCCGGCAATTTTGTTGTCGTTCACGTAGTAATCCACCGGTGTGTGGGTGATCACCGTTCCCGAATCGCGGTATTGCCCGTTGAAGGTCGTGATGATTTTTCCGCGGCGCTGCTTCCCGTCATTGCAATCGCAGTTGCTCGTTCCCCAATCGATGGTAATGCTTTTGTCAACGCCTGTTGTGTCCAGCGTCACCAAAACATTACACGGTGTTTTTTCCGTAAACGAAGCGTCGTGTTTTTCTGCATAAACAACCGTGACCTGCGGGCTTTTGTAATAAACCAGCGAGCCTTTGATGGCCTGGTCGCTCATATTGGTCATTTCGTCAAACGCATTTTCGATAATGGCATTGCTTTGGGGAGCAGAGCTATTGTCATACTCTTCTTTCTCTTTCTTTTTACAGGCGTCCAGCGAAGCGATCAGCAAAGCTGCCAGCGCCGATAAGGCGATGTATTTCTTCATAGTCTTAGAGTTTTTAAATTCATGGTGTTCAGACAAATTTAAGAAAAAAAGGTTTAAAGCCGCCGTCCAAAAATTTATTAACAAAAATAAAACACAGGACCCTGCTTCATAAACACGGATCATCACCTGACCCGTCCTAAAATAACTATACACAAAAGGTAAAGTGTATGGAACAATTAAATGGAGAACATTTTGACAAGCGGCTTATTGAAGAAATTTTAGCACAGGTTTATGTTGGCAAAAAAAAGCCGTTCCGGGGGAGGGAACGGCCTTTCTGTTTAGAAAACTTTGAACTTTATTTAGGCTCCAGCACCCAAAGGTCATTGTCCGAATCGCTGAATTGCAGATCGTCTTTTTCGTATTTGGTTACTGTGAGTACTTCTGTTGTCCCGTCAAGGGTCATGGTGATTTTCTGGTCGGATACGGAATACGTAAACGCCGATACTTCGGTCCCGGCGCTGTTTGTCCAGGTGAGTGTACCGTCACCATTGGTTTTCCGGTCCTTTTCAAACTTGAAAATAATGGTTTCGCCATCTTCGAGCGGATAGCCGCCAATCGAAAGCACACGCCATTCCCCGTCAATTCTCCTGTTTATTTTTGCGTCTTTCGAACAAGACACCACTACTGCAGCTACAAAGGCCAGCATTAAAAATAATCCTCTTTTCATCTTGGTTGTATTAAATAGATTGAGGCAAATATAGAGGGGTGTTTTTCAAAATCAAAAGGAAAACGGCGCGAATTTATTAAGTTGTAAGAAATGGAAATTTTTATGTAAGTTTTTGATTATCTGGTTCCTAATTTTTAATTCTCCAGCGCTTTTTCATTTGTTTTTCAATGCAAGCATAACATCAAGTGGTGATTGGGATAAAAAATCGCTCCTGCAAAGGCTTTGGACGATTTGGAGGGAAAAAAACCCGCCCGGAATCGGGGCTTTGTCTAATTTTTAGCCGAATTCCTTGATAAATGGCTTTTTTCCAGTAATTTTGGGTATTGCATTACGTTGTTGTAGATATTGAAACCACCGGGGGTAGTCCGAAATCAAGTAAGATTACGGAAATTGCCATGTATAAAACCGATGGCCGTGAAATCATCGGCGAGTACATCACCCTGCTCGACCCTGAATGCCCCATCCCGGAATTCATTGTCCGCCTCACCGGTATTTCGGATAAAATGGTCGAAGGCTCGCCTAAATTCTACGAAATTGCACGCGACATCATCGAGTTCACCAAAGACTGCATTTTTGTTGCTCACAACGTTAGCTTCGATTACAACGTCATCCGCCACGAATTCAAAAGCCTCGGCTTTGATTTCCGCCTGCCTAATTTGTGCACGGTACGCGCTTCCAAATACATCATTCCCGGTTTTCCGTCCTACAGCCTGGGCAAGCTCGCCCGCTCACTCGAAATCGAGATCAAAGGACGCCACCGCGCCGGGGGAGATGCCCTGGCCACCACGCTGATCTTCAACATGCTCCACGGGAAAGGCGAAAAAAACCTCGAAAAATTCATCAACCAGGAAATCAACCCGAAAAGCCTGCACCCGAACCTCGACCTGGAATTTGTGGACAATATCCCGAACAAAACCGGTGTGTACAAGTTTTTCAACGATGCCAACCAGCTGATTTATATCGGCAAGAGCAAGCACATCAAAAAACGTGTCGACCAGCACCTCAAAAACAATTCCACCAAAAAAGGAATCGAGATGCAGCAGGAAATTTACCGCATCGAATTCGAGCTTACCGGTTCGGAACTGATCGCCCTGCTTTTGGAATCGCAGCTGATTAAGCAGCACAAACCGATCTACAACCGCATGCTGCGCAAATCGCTTTACCCTTACGGCCTCTACCATTATGAAAATGAATCGGGCTACCTGCAGTTTTTCATCGAGCGCACCAGCAAAAAGAACGAAAGCCCGCTGACGACCTTCACCACCAAGGCCGAAGCCACCGCTTACCTCGAAGCGCAATGTAAATTGTTTACCCTTTGCCAGAAATACTGCAACCTCTACCAAAGCAAAACTTCCTGCTTCGATTACCAGATCAAGCAATGTTTCGGTGCCTGCGTCGAAAAGGAAAAACCGGAAATCTACAACCAGCGCGTTTTCCTCCTGATCGAAAAGCTGCAGTTTGAGCACCACAACTTTTACATCCTCGAAAACGGGGTGCAGCGCAGTGAAAAAATGGCCATCCTGATTGAGAACGGCAGCTTCAAAGGCTACGGGAAAATTCCGTTCTACGCGCTTAACAAAAGTAAAAGCTCCTGGAGCCGCTTCATCGACATCCTGCCGGAAGATAAAGATTCCAAAACCATCATCAAAAATTACCTGCGCACCAAGCCGAATGCGAACATAGTCGTGTTTTGAATGAAGAACTGAAAAAACAAAGCTGAGCGCTGAAAAATTAATTTTCAGTTTTAAATTCTCAATTTTCAGTTCTCCAAAATAATTCCGTTATTTGCTGCGTTAATGTTCTTATGAAAAAAGCGCTTTTTTTTCCTTTACTTATTGTCCTGCTGCTCTGCAACCTCTTTTCAACCACGGGATGCAAGAAAGAAACCGTCCTCTCCGAAGGTTCCCTGAATTTTTCAGTCGACACCCTCGTTTTTGATACGGTTTTCACCACGGTAGGCTCCACCACGCAGCAGTTTAAGATCTACAATCCCGACAAGCACTCTGTAAAAATCGAGGAAATCGAGCTGGTGGGCGGCAGCGCCTCCCCTTTCCGCATCAATGTGGACGGCGTCAGCGCGACTTCCCTCAGCGATGTGGTACTCGAAGGAAAAGACAGCCTTTTTGTTTTTGTGGAAGTCACCCTCGGGGTGAATGGCGGAACCTTGCCGATGATCGTTGAAGATTCGATCCGTTTCCGTACCAATGGGAAAGACCAATATGTAAACCTCGCCGTTTGGGGACAAGACGCTTATTTTCATTACAAGGATGTCAACGAAGGCACCTGGGCTTCCGACAAGCCCCATGTCGTATATGATTTTGCAATTGTCGACTCGGCCAAAAGCCTCACAATACCGGCCGGAACGCAGGTACATTTCCACAAAAACAGCATCTTGTATGTATACAAATCTTCCCTGCATGTAACAGGGGCCAAAGACAATGAAGTGGTGTTCCAGGGCGATCGCCTCGAAAGCTTTTACGATGATGTGGCCGGCCAGTGGTACGGGATTTATTTCCACGAGGCGCGTCCCTCGACTATTGACTATGCGATCATTAAAAACGGGACAGCCGGCGTTCACACCTTTTCAGCCAATGCTTCCAACCCAAGCTATACCCTCGAAATTACCAACACCCAAATTACCAATCATGCCAGCTACGGCGTTTTCCTTTATTCGGGTTCCAAAATCAAGATGGAAAATTCACTCCTTGCCAAAAACGGGCGCAATGCCTTTTTTGTGCTCGAGGGCGGCAGTTTCAACATCAATCTCGCCGTGACGCGGCAAACCCCGATCAACCGCT
>CBINGV010000170.1:0-7867 GCA_966250255.1 uncultured Flavobacteriales bacterium
TAATCGGACGTGCTGTCGAGGATTTCCATGGTTTTTTCGTAATCTTTCGGCTCGTAGACGTAAATCGTCAGTACCGGCCCGAAAATTTCTTCACACATGGTTTTGAAGTGCGGATTGGTGGTTACCACCAGTGTCGGTTCAATGAAGTAGCCTTTGGATTTGTCGTAGCCGCCGCCTGCAATGATCTCCGCATCGGAAGCGCCTTTGATGTAATCGATGTAGCTTGAGATCTTGTCAAAAGCCCGTTCATCGATCACGGCGTTTACAAAATTGGATGTATCTTCCGGGGAACCCATTTTGAACGAGTTCACCTGCTCCACGGCAATGCGTTTCACATCCGCCCAAAGGTTGGAAGGTACGTAGACGCGGGAAGCCGCCGAACATTTTTGTCCCTGGAACTCGAAGGCTCCGCGAGTCATGGCCGTTGCCACTTCAGCAGCATCCGCCGATTCGTGTACCATGATAAAATCTTTTCCACCGGTTTCACCTACGATGCGCGGGTAAGAACGGTATCCGTCGATATTTTGGGCAATGTTTTTCCACAACTGGCGGAACACACCGGTTGAGCCGGTAAAATGCAGGCCGGCAAAATCGCGGTGCTTGAAGATCACTTCACCAGCCACCGGTCCGTCAACAGTTACCATATTCACCACACCATCCGGCAAGCCGGCTTCGCGGAAAATCTCCATGATGATTTCAGCGGAATACACCTGGCTGTCGGCCGGTTTCCAAACGATCACGTTCCCCATCATGGCCGGAGCGGCGCAGAGGTTGGCAGCAATCGACGTAAAATTAAAGGGTGTCAGGGCGAAGATAAAACCTTCGAGCGGGCGGTATTCCAAACGGTTCCACATGCCCGGCAGCGATTCCGGCTGATCCTTATAACTCTGCGTCATGTACTGCACGTTGAAACGGAAAAAGTCGATCAGCTCGCAAGCCGCATCGATTTCCGCCTGGAATACGTTTTTAGATTGCGCCAGCATCGTTGCTGCATTCATTTTGGCACGGTAAGGACCGGCAAGTAAATCCGCTGCCCGGAGAAAAACGGCTGCCCGCTGTTCCCAGGCAAGGTTTGCCCAGGCTTCTTTTGCGTTCAGGGCCGCTTCGATCGCCTGGGATACGTGGCTTTCGTTCCCGCGGTTGAAGGTTCCCAATACTTTTTTATGGTCGTGTGGCGGCGACATGGTCACCTTATCGCTGGTATAAACCGCCTTCCCGCCAATGTACATCGGTACATCAATCGGGGCCTGGTCGTACATTTTTTTATATGTTGCAAGCAATTCTTCGCGCTCAGCCGAACCCGGGGCATAAGCTTTTACCGGTTCGTTAATCGCTATCGGAACAGAGGAAATGGATAATGACATAGTTAAAAATTTTGATGCAAAGTTACATAAAAGATGCTGACAAAAGCCGAAAAAAATTTGTGGTTTATTTCCTTTTGCAGGCCGTCTTTTCTCAGGCTTGCCTGTACTCCTGCAGGAATTCCCGCAAGCGGGCTTTGATGTTGGCCGGGTTAACTGCCTGTCGCTTGTAGGTATTCAATTTCCGGATGATTTTACCGCTGTGCGGGTTCACCAGCATAACCGTCATATCCATGGAGTTTTGCGTCGCGAGGATGTAAGGCACATAAATCAGGGCTATGGGATAAATGACAATGGAAAGAATGGCCATCCCGGGATTGACATGAACTAATTTTTCATGAACAAACAGCGAAAATGCCAGGCAGGAATCCCCGGCAAACTCCCGGGTCAACTCCATATAATCCGTTGAAATCAATTCTCCTGTACCGACTTCCTTCAGTTCGGAAAAATAAGACATCATAAGGGCATGCCGGTTGTACATTTCGGAACCGCCGCTTGCAAAGTCCTCAAAGCTGACGGTTTTAATGTTTCTATCCATTTCCTTAGCATTCTGTATAACGCCATCCATGCATTGCTGCCGGATCTGCTCGGCTTTGATCCGATTGTTGCCATTTTTGTTACGGCTGATCACCACCGGGTCGAGGTAAACAAGTGATTCGAGTTTCAAAGGGTCTTTTTTCAGCTGTTTCAGTTCCCGGTAAGTCATATTGTTCAGGGTTTCCTGCTCTTTTTTCTCTTGTTTCAGCTGTTCTTTGATATCACCCCATTGCCTGAGGAAAAGGGAATCTGCCACGAGGTCTGTCAGGGCGTACAGGTAAAAAGAAGCCGTATCAAAGGCCTCCACTTCACGCGTAGCCGATTTGCTGAGCTTGATTTTATCATATTTACTCAGACTCTCTGTGTTTTCAACGACCTTAGGCTGGACTGTATCTTTGATCTTTTCCAGGTAATCCCGGTAAGCGATTTCATAGGTTTTGCCTGAAAACTTTTTCAAATCAAGTTTTCGAGAATTAATAACTATCCGGAGAAATTGCTCATGGATTTTAACGATCATCGGGTCCTTAGGAAATTGTTTCCGGATATCTTCAATTTTGCGCAGGCAAACAGTAAGTCCCTGGATTTTATCTAGGTGCTTCATGACGTATTGTAAGGTCGCAATTTCACCTTCCAGGTCTTTTTCAGAAGGAAGTTTGCCACTGTTCACGGCGTTGATTTTATAGTCCGCAAAACAAAGCCAGGCTTTGGCTTTCATGCGATTCAGGTAAAGTGAGTTCGGATAACTTTTTTCAAGGATGAAAATCGAATACAGGGCATCATCGAATTCGGCATCCAGGATGTCATTGCGAACACTTTCAAAGCGGCAAATCGTCCGGATGTATTCAAATTTTTCCCTGCCGAAAAGATAAATGCTGCTCCCCCATTCCGTATAATCCCCGATCTCTTTTTGGACAACTTCTTTTCTATTTTTGATGTTGGGATGCGAGCTTTTGCTGTCGTCGGCATCTTCCACCGCCGTGATCTCGTATTTTTTGGACGGAAAAAAACCATCCGGGATGGTCAAAAGACTGGTATTCAAATAGCTTTTGGGCATAGCCACCTCATCAAAAGGCAGGTAGGAATACAGCAGGACATCAAAGGTTTGCAAAAGTTCTTCTTGCGAGTAACCGGCGGCATGGTAATATTCCAAGCCGCGTCTATCGGCTTCGAATTCGTTTTCCTTGGAGAATTTACTCAGGGCCCGGATTCCTTCGTGGTTCCGTTTGTTTTCCTGGTGATAATCAAAAGTTTCCGACACGTGGTTTTCGGCAAAATGCGAAATTTCATGCGATAAAACGTAGGCCAGTTGAGCCTCGCTGGTTAGCTGTGAAATGAGGCCCGTGGTCACAAAAATCATTCCCTGGTAAGTGGAGAAAGCATTCGTTTGGTTGGATTTGATGGTATAAAAACGCAGCTTTTTACGCAGGGCTTCTTCTTTCTCCAACAACTTGTCCGCGATGTGAGTTACATACAGGGAAACCTCATCGCCGTAGACCACTGCACCGGAGTGTAACAGCTCGTTGACCGAATAATGGATGCCTTCGAAGAAGATTTTCTCCTCGGCCATGCTTTTTCCTGTTTTCTGTTCCCGGATGTCGCGATTCACTTTTTCCTGGACCGGCATCGTGAAGTCTTCCGGAATATCGCCGGCAGCCCGTAAGGATTTGTAATCGTTGAAATCCTGCTGCGCGGAAAGCCGGAATACCGAAAGGAGCATTAAAATACGGAGGCTAAACTGAACTGTTTTTTGCATTCTGATGAATTGAATCTGAAAAATAAGCCGGGAGACTTCCTTAATCCAGGCGCAGCAAGAAATTTTCCCCGGAGGTAAAAAATTGGTTAGCGATGTACAGTTTGTCTTTATACACGCACACTTCCCCGATAATATCCGGTGCACCACCGGCTAGCGCTTCCCAGTCTGCGCCGTTCCATTTGATGATGTTCGGGGAATAAACGCTTCCGCCGCCGTAATCAAAATCACCGCCGATGATCAGGTCGTTGTTATAAACCGTTGCCCGGAAGGTGCCGTTATTGCCCCCGGTGAGGCCGCCTTTCAGTGTCGCCCATTTGTTACCGTCCCACACGGCCACTTTTTCACATTCAATACTTCCGCCTGAGGTATAAAAATTCCCCAGGGCAATCAATTTATCCTGGTAAACGATCAAATCCCGCACAACGCCGTCCAATCCGGAATCCAGGCTGGTCCAGTAACTCCCGTTCCAGCGCGCAATATGTTCTGTTGTACTGGTGCCCGCCTGTGTAAAACTACCCGCCGCGTAAAGCCAGCCATTGTAAACGACCAGGTCGTATACCGGCCCGTTCATGGCCCCGCCCATCTGGGTATAAGTGCCTGAGTTTTCGATTCGCACATACGGGGCAACGCCGCAGCCGATTACTTTTTGACCGTTATATTCGGCCAGCGCATAGCCGTTGGTACCGATATCGGCTACCGGGTCCCAGGGATAATAATCTTCCGTAACATCGTAGGAAAAGGCGGCAGAGCTGCCCAGCAGGCCAAGTCCGTAAGGCTGACCGTTGATGAATTCAATTTTTTCAAAACCAAAGCCCGATCCCAGGTTCTGGCTGTTGAGGATCAGGCCTTCGCCGTCAAAGCGTCCTGATGTATTGGTAGACTGCAGAAAGGTCAGCAGCAAATAATCGTCGACCACCCCCATACCCATCACGCGGGCATTATCGAAAAAAAGCGGCATTACCGGCGTCCAGGTCGTACCGGAAACTGTCGGTGTGATCTCATCATCGGGCCCATCGTCGAAATAGATCCTTTCTTTTTCACAGGACACGAGCAGGATGCAGCATGCTAACACAAAGCCTTTGCCTGTTGCTGTCATTTCTTTTATCATGTGTATTTTATTCTTTAAGCACATATCTTCGCTCCTGTTTAAAATAAAAAGCTTACGCCCAGTTTCAATTGCAGGATGTTGGTCATCACTTTCGGATAAATCCGGTTACCGGCTTCACGATGCGACATCCAGTAGGCAAAATCCGTTTCTTCCGTAAAGCGGTCCCGGAAACCTTTCATGTACGTAAAATTATACTTGAACCCGTAGCTTAGCATCAGGTTTTTACTAATCGGCTTGCGCAGGCTGATCGCATAAGTCAACAGGTAAAAGCGGTATTTATTGTTTTCGAAATCGTAAAAATTGGACCGGAACTCGGCCTTTTCATTCCCTGTCAGGTAAAGGTTGAACAGATCGCCTTCCTGCTTCCGGAGGTTGAACTCGTAATCCCGCTTTTTGAGGGTTGCCGTAGCCACACCGAAACCGATCTGGTGGTTTACCCCCATCCCGAAAACGGCCTCCGGGTTTGAGAATTCCACTTTGGGAATGATGTGCTGGTATGAAACATGCAATTGTTCCAGCTGTCCGTAGTATTCAATATGGTCGGCATACACCTGGCCGCCGTAACTGTAATAGCTATAGGGCTCCTTTTCGTAAACATTGGGCGCACCTATGCGCAGGGAACGGTATTCGTATTCCAGGCCGAGGCTCAGTCCTTTTTTTATGGAACGGAAATAGCTCACATTGTAAGCCAGGTCGACATAGCTTTTTTCATGGGTATAGTACTCGCCCACTTCATCCTCCCCGAAACGGTAACGCGAAAGCTGATTGCCATCCGTCCAGTTATAAATCAGGGGATAACTGCTGAGCAGGTTAAAATCGAACATATTTTTATGACCGAAAAAACCAAAATTTTGCGCCGGTGCAAGGAGCGGGAACAGGATAAACAAAGTGTAAATCAATCTGTATTTCATCTTATTCCGCTTTGTTCAGTTTGAGATTGGCCAACACTTCATAAATCCGGGCTTCAACGGCTGTTTTGTTAATCGGCTCGCGGGCATCGATGTAGCGCTGGGAAACAATTTCCCCTTTTGTGAGGTCGATCACCAGGAAGGAATAGTGGGTTTCGTTCCGGAGCATAAAAGACGATGAAAGGTAGACGAAAAAAGTCGGGTAAACGAACATCGTAAAAATAAAAGGAATGGCTTTGATACGCGATTTGTTTTCGTGCTCAAGTACCGAAAGCATTACTTTGTCCGTCCCGGTTTTTTCACTGATTTCAAGCAACAGGCTATAATCCGTGGGGAATACTTCAATCCCGTCATTTTCGGTCAGTTCGGAGAAATAAGCCATCAGTACGGAGCGCTCATTGAAGGCATCCGTTCCGGAAGTTTCGAGCTGCGAAGTACCGAGGACAGACATGTTGAAGCCCAGGTCCTCCGAAACGCGCATTACCGAACTGATGTAATCGGCCTGGAGCTTTTCGGAGCGGATGCGGTTGACGCCATGCTTGTTGTAGCTGTAAACCAGCGGTTCCAGGTAAATGAGACTGCTAATCCCAAGACTGAACTGGTTTTCGGCCTGTTTTTTCTCATATTTTTCACGCTGTTTGTAGCTCAGCTCGGCCAAACGCTGTTTTTCGGCTTCCTGCTTGTCATACTCGTCGCGGTAACGCTCGTAAGTATCTTTGAATGTGCGATCGGTTTTGAGGTCACTCAGGGCATAGAGGTAAAAATTGGCCGTATCGACCACCACTTTTTCGGTGAGCGTATTATTCTGCTTTTTGATCTTATCGTATTTGCTCAGCTTTTCGCTGTTTTCCTCCGGTTTTACTTCGAGCGTGTCTTTTTGGGCTGTTTTGGCTTCCGTCATTTCCCGAAGCGCTTCTTCGTAGGTTTTTACAGAATAACGCTCCAGGGTGAACTTTTCTGTAAAGGCCAGGGTTTTGATCATTTTTTCCCAGATGGCCGTAATGATCTTGTCTTCCGGATTTTCCTTTTTCAAATCCTGCACCACGCGCATTGCTACCGTAAGCGACTGATCTTTGTTCAGCTTTCGCATGAGGTATTGCAGGCTGGCAATTTCACCCTCCAGCTCTTTTTCTTCAGGTAAGCGGTTATTGAAGCTGCCTTTCGCCTTGTACTGCGCAAAACCGAGCCAGGCTTTCGCCTTCATGCGTTTCAGGTAGAGGGAATTCGGGTACTGCTTTTCCAGGATGAAAATAGAATACAGCGCTTCGTCAAATTCGGCGTCAATGATGTCTGTCCGGATGCTTTCAAAACGGCAAATCGTGCGGATGTAGTTGAATTTTTCTTCTCCGAGCAGGCTCACACTGCTGCCCCAGTCTTTGTAATTTTCGAGCTCTTTCAGAACGGCTATCTTTCGCTTTTGGATATTTGGATGCGAGCTTTTGCTGTCGTCACTATCTTCCGTTGCCGTGATCTCATAATCTTTGCTTGGGTAAAAGCCTTCCGGGATCGTCATCCGGGATGAATTGAGGTAATCCCGGGCCCATTCGGCTTCTTCAAAAGGCAAATAGGAATACAGCAAAACATCAAAGGTGGAAAGCAATTGGTCTTTGGAATAACCGGCCTGGTGATACAATTTGATCCCGAGCTTGTCGGCTTCAAATTCGTTATCTTTCGAGAAATTGCTCAGCGCTTCGATGCGGTCGGCATTGCGACGGTTATTGACTTTGTAATCGAAGGTTTCCACCACGTGATTTTCGGTGTAATGCGCAATTTCATGAGAAAGCACATAAGCCAGCTCGGCTTCGCTCGTCAGCTGGGAAACGAGGCCCGTGGTCACAAAAATAATCCCCTGGTAGGTCGAAAACGCGTTGGTTTGATTCGATTTAATCGTGTAAAAACGCAGTTTTTTACGCAAAACCTGGTCTTTCGCCAGCAGTTTATCGGCCACCTGGCCCACATAAGCGGACACTTCATCGCCATAAACCACCACCCCGGAATGGAGCAAATCATTGATGGCATAATGGACGCGTTCCAGGAACACTTTTTCGCGGGAAGCCTTCATCTCTACGCGGTTTTCCGCCAGGTCGTCGCTGATCTTACGGTAAGCCCGCAGCGTGAAATCTTCGGGAATCGGTCCCTCGGCCCGCAGGTTGTGGAAATGATTGAAATCCTGTTGTGCCGAAAGCCCAAAGGACAGGAA
>CBINGV010000171.1:0-7857 GCA_966250255.1 uncultured Flavobacteriales bacterium
CGGTTTTCAGAAATTCGGAATGGAGAAAATCTATGCTGTAGTAGATGTTGATCACAAAGACTCACAGCATGTCTTGCAGAAGCTGGGTTTCCGGAATGCCGGGAGTTTTGATTACGAGTGGATTGAAAAAGTATATTGGTTTGAACTGCTTAAAGGTAGTTTCGAATCTGGCTTTCCTCCCTTGAGGGAGGATTAAGGAGGGTGACTGAGGTTAAATTTAATTTTCGAAAGGGTCACCCCTCCCCTCGAGGGGAGCAGCGGGCTTCATAACTCTAAAATAACCAGGTCTTTCTCCCAGGGGTCGCAGTTTTCGTAAAGGCCGCGTATAAAATCGCTGTAATTCCCATCCGGGCAAAAGGAGAGGAAATTGTCATGGCGTTCCTGCAAAGCATTGTTTGGGAAAAGTTTGTTTTTTAGGTCTTCCACGATTTTTAACTCGCCGTCGAATTGTGCTTTCTGCTGTTTTTGCATTTTGGCGCTGATGTATTCGATCTGCCTGGCGATTTTCGTGTTTTCGGCCTCTGCCAGGTTTTTCAGGTTCGGATCGAAAGAAGTGACCAGTTCCGTCAGGGCCTGCTGCAATTCAATTGCTTTGTTTTCGATGACTGAAAAATCAAGTTCTTCCTTGCTGTTTTCATGCACATAACGGTTTTTAAGCGTATTCAGCTCTTCAAAGAGATCGCTGCTTTTCCAGCCTATTTTTGCGAGTTTTTTCTGACTGTTTTTATCGATCAGCTGGAAGGAATTGCGCACCTGCAAAACCGGGAAAGGGTTTTGCACCTGGTCGAAAATGCCCTTCAGCTGCGTCCAGTAGGCAATTTCAGCGCCACCGCCGATATAGGCGAGGTTCGGCAAAATTGTTTCCTGGTACAGCGGGCGTAACACTACGTTCGGTGAAAATTGTTCCGGTGAAGTTTCGATTTTTGCTTTGATCTGTTCCAGGCTCATCGAACCGAGACGCTCGGTTGAATACAGGCCGTTTTCAAAAATGATCCGCTCCCGGAAGCCTTTTCCGATGTAAAATAAGTTGACCGGACGGGCAAAAATCTGGGGTTTGTAGCCCATATCCTCGAGTTTTTCGTTTGCTTCGTGCACCGCTTTTTCAGCAAATTGGGTTTCCACTTCGCGCAGCATGGCCGGTACAAATTCCTGTTTGAGTACCGCGGCATTTGCATCAAGAATCACTAGGCCGTAATCTTTGAACAGTTCGTGTACCAAACGAAAGCTCGCTCCCGAGAGGTTTTTCCCCCGGTATTTTTGCAATAAAGCATGCACTTCCGCATCCGGGTGATTGGCATAAAAGGCCCGGGCCTCATCCAGCACGCTGTCCAGATTTTGGGTTTCAAATTCGCCCACGGGGCCGTTTTGCGCTGTTTCCCATTGAATTTTGCGGTTAAACAGCTGGGTGTGGTTGATTTCCTCGAAATCGTGATCTTCGGAAGCCATCCAGTAAACAGGCACAAAGTTAAATTCCGGGTAATGTTTTTTTAAGGCATTGCTCAGGCGGATGGTGTGCAAAATCTTGTAAATGAAGAAAACCGGTCCGGTGAGCAAATTCAGCTGGTGGCCTGTGGTTACCGTAAAGGTTTTTTCGTTGCGGAGCAAAGCGATTTGCTGAAGTGAAAGTTCTTTGTTTTCAACCAGTTCATACTGTTTTTGCAAATGATCGGCCAGTACAGAACGCTTTTCGTGCGGGAAGCCTGCTTTTTCCCGGATTTGCTTTCCGAAAGCTTCCGGGGAGGAAATGTTCCCGATGAGCGGGCTGAAGATTTCAGGGCTGTAAAGAAAGTCGTTGCTGAACTTCGAAAAAGCCTTGCTTTCGTAACGGTTGAAAACGGTTTTTTGCATAGGGCAAATTTACTTATTTTTATTTGCCACGAAGACACCAGGGCACTAAGTTTCACGAAGATTTTTGGGAAGTATAAAAGTCTGCTCTACCTGTTTCTTTTCAAACAGAGTTTTTACATTTAAGCTGTCCTGTTTTTGTGCTGCTTCTTATCTTCGTGCCTTGGGGCTAAAAAATAGGGGCAGCAGAGAAGAAATTTAGGATGAGCGGTGCTTAAACCGTAAATTTTTGCGTACTTTTGCAGGCTTAATGTTTTGATATCAAACTACATTTACTGCATATCATCCTCTTACTGCTCGTTTTTCATCCCGTTGTCCGTGCACAGCAGCAAAGTGAAAAAATGATCGCGTCCTACCTGGGGCGTTTACAGGTTATTTTTGATTCGGCGCAGCGCTACATCCCCGAAAAAATCGAAAAAAACACCTCGGACTCCAGCCTGTTGGTTTTTGTTTCCCGCCTCCAGAGCCCGCTGGATTACAAATTCAACGAAGACTTGTATTTCCGTTCGCAGGAAGAATTCCTGAAAAAGCAGCTCGGTTTTAATTACACGCTGGATGCCTTGCAGAATATCGATCCGAGTTTCCAGGACATCGAAGACAATATTTTGTACCAGCGCCGTTTCCAGAACGGGTTGGAGTGGAACATCCTGAAAGACGGGTTTTTTGATGCGCGCAGTGAACTGAAATTATTGCCTCTTGAGCAGGAATTCAGTAAGGAGCTGGCGCGTTACCAGTTTTCGCGGAAAAATGTCCCGGTCAAAATGAACCACCTCATTTACTGGTTCAATTACAGGAAAGGATCGCTGTTGGATTTGCGGCTGAACCTGCTGAACAAACAAAAGGAAATCATTGAAGCCCTCTTTTTTGCGAAAAAGATTTCCCGCGAATTTGTGATCGGCAACCAGACGCGCATTGCCGAAATTGAGGCCATGAAACACATTTACGCCTCTTACAATGCCTACATTACGCCGCAATTCGATTCCACGGCTTATGCCTGGGAAGCGCCGCTGTTTGACCTGAATTACGGCTTGCTGGTCGGGGACGTGAAAGAAAACTCGCGCCTCGATTCGCTGACGAAGGAAATGGTGGGCCGCATGGAAGAGCAAAACCGTTGGTTCAACGAAATTCGCCTCAAAGCTTACGTGCGCCATTCTTACTACGATTTGCTGACGGCCGATCCCGCTTCGCGCGCTTTTTTCAGTGTGGGCTTCGGGGCTACAGTGCCGCTTAACTTCAGTTATAGGGAGCAAAATGCGATTGAACGCGGGAAATTATACAAGCAGCTCGAAAGCGTGCACCTGGCGGAAGACAACCAGCGGATCGACCTGTTGAACGAAGCCTACGAATACCGTTACCAGCTCAAGCAATACATCGTTTTTCACCAGAAACGGATTTCGCTGCTCGAGTCCATCCGGCAGGAACGCGTGAAAGCCAAACTGCAGGATGAGGATTTCAACCCGCTGCATGCGCTGGAGCTGATGGACGACCTGTACCAGGTGGAAATTGAGCTGCTCGATTTGAAGCAAAGCCTCTACCTGCGCCTGATGAAAATCCACGAAAAGGTGCAGCAATGGGAAATCGGCTCGCTGGTTGTTCCGCTGAAACTGCCGAATTATTTTGATTTCGAAGACAAAACCCAGCGTAACGTATACATCTGGTCGTCGGCGTTTGAAAAACACAGCAACGATTTCCTGGTGGAATACATCCTGTATAACCAGTTCGACGAAGTGCAGCTCGCCATTTCACCGCAGGATGCCTACAAGGAAAAGAAGACGCAGCTGATCCGTGACCTGCATGCCAAAGGCGTAAAAGTGGACCTGATGATCGGGCAAAATTCCCTGCTGGACTCGCAGCAATTTAAGCTCGATATCGAGCTGATGCTCAAGCAATATCCGCTCGGGATGGTCAACGGCGCGCACCTGGACATTGAGCCGCACACGCGCAAAGATTGGGACAGCAAGCAGGAAGAGCTCAAAAATGCGTATAAATACCTGTTGAAAGAAACCAAAACGCTTTGTAACACGTATAATCTGAAACTATCAATCGATTTGCCCTTGAATTTAGATACGGTTTACGTGCGGGAGTTAATGGAAGTGACCGATGTGGTCCGTTTCATGTGCTACGAAAACATCAAAGAGGAATACCTGCTGCGCAAGCTGAAACCTTTTCTCGTCCAAAAGGATAAAATTGCCATTGCCCTCCGGGCGGAAGATTTTGACACGCGCAACGACATGGAGTTTTTTGCCCGTAAGCTGAGTGAGTCTACAGGTTGCGGCATCCTCAATTTTCATGATTTAAACCGTTTGATCGAGCTGGATAAAAAATCCCTGAAAACCGATGAAGAACATTAGTTTTAAGCGAAACGAATCTGTGCTGCGCGGTCTCGAAATCAAGGAAGACAAGAAAAAGAAGCGCGGCCCGAGAAATTGGGACCGGATCATCTATTTCATCCTGCTGCTCACCCTTGTTTTTTTCCTCATTCGCTACTTGATCAATACTTATATTTACATTGAGGCCGACGGGCAAATCCTGTTTGATAACGTCGAAATCCGCAACACGAGCGATTGCCGCGTCGTGAATTTTTTCGTGGAAGAAGGCGATGAAGTCTGTATCGGCGATTCGCTGTTCAGTTTTATCCCCGACAAACCGGCCGGTTATTTCAATAGCTTCGGGACCTATGAATTCGCGATGAACCAGCAGAAACAAGGCGACGTTTCCTGGTCGGAAAAGGAATTGTTCCAGGTGAAGGAAGACATCAAGCTCAACAAGCTCCTGATCGACGAAAAATACAAGCTGAAAAAGCTCTATGAAGAAGACCTGGAACGCATCCGCAATGAAGTCATGCTCGACGTGCTGCCACGCAACCGCCTGGATGACCAGCTGTCAAAAATCAACCAGATCAATTACGAAATCGAAACCCTGAAGGGCAAAAACGAACTGCTGCAAGCCAGTTTTTCGCAGCTGGAAGCGATGAAACGCGATTTGTCGTCGGGTGGAAACCAGGCTGGCTCGGGAGACAAAAACGGGGCGGGAGCCAGCGAGGGAAGCGTGACGCAGGTTTTCTATTCGCCGCTGGAAGGAACAATTACCAACATCCTGAAAAACCAGTTTGAGGTCGCGCTGAAAGACGAGGTCATTCTCTCCATTCACCGCCCGAATAACGTCTATATCAAAGGCTTTTTCAAGCAGGAAGACCTGAAATCGCTGAAAATCGGCGATATCGTGAGCCTCGACTTCCCGGACGGTTCTACCGGAAACGGGATCATCAAGCGTTTTTATTTCACGACCTACCAATTGCCGGAAGAATTCCAGAAAAAATACGAACCGACCACCCGCTCCCTGTCTGCGGATATTTTCCCGGCGAGCGAAGACGATTTGAAAAAATGGAAAACCTATTGGAAAATGGGGGTTAAAATCCGGAAATTAAAATATTAGATGCCCTTAAATCACGTCAATATCGATGCCTCTTCGGGCATAGTGGAATACGCCAGCAGCCGTTACATTTACGTTTCGCCAACGCGCGAGCTGAAGATCGACCGTTCGCTGTCTTATGCCGGGATCATCCTCGACGGGAAAAACCCGGAATTCACGCGCATGGTGTTGAAACGGATCCGGGGCAATTCGAACCCGCTGATTTACCTCAAACCGGTCATTGTGATCAACGGCACGGCCCACCGCGATCCTTTTATCAAGGCGCTCATTGATGGGGTGATTTTTACTTTTGACCAGATCCCGCTGGTGGACGAACATGTGAGCATGATGAACGACCTCAGCGAAAAGCTCACGATCATCAACTCAATTTCCTTTGAGGCGCTGCTTGTTTCCAAGCTCCTGTATTACATGTATACCCGAGATCTCAAGGTGCTTGAGCCGATTCCTTACGCCTTGTCGAACACGCATTATGCTTTTCCGTTCCTGGCCTGTAATTTTTCGGATTTTGAAGAGTTCCAGGTGCTTGAAATCCTCGAAGTGGCTTCGCAGGAAGGAATTTTCAAGCAAAAGTTCGTCGACCGGATTTACCTGTGCTCGAATTGCAAATCCGGACACCTGAGCTACCGCGAAACCTGCCCGAAATGCGGCTCGTCCAACACCGATACCTTTGATATTGTGCATCATTTCCCCTGTGCGTATGTTGGCCCGATCACGGATTTTACCAACGATATCGATGATCAGCTGCACTGCCCGAAATGTACCAAAAAGCTCAAGCATATTGGGGTGGACTACGATAAGCCGTCGGTGTTACACAAATGTAAAAACTGTGACAACCGTTTCCAGGATTTCCACGTGAAGGCCAAATGCATGAGCTGCACCTACGATAATCCTGTGGAAGCTTTGGTGGACAAGGAAATTTATGAATATGACCTAACCAAAAAAGGCGAAAATTATGCGGTTCAAGGTTACGTTTCCACGCCGAAGGACATTGAAGATATTATCGGGACGGTCAAATTCGATACCTTCAAAACGGTGGTGCGCTACGAGATCGAGCGTTTGCGCCAAACGGAAGGAAATTCGAACATTGTAGCCATTTCGATTGTCAACGCCGGGCAGTTTTATGCCAAAGTGGGAACGGCAGCCCAGCAAAACCTGCTGAAGGACATCGTCGGGGAAATCCGTTCATCGATCCGTTCCTCGGATATGATTACGTTCTATTCGTCTTCGGTCATCGTTGTGACCATGTTCGAGATCCCGAGCCGGATTTCACAGCGCATTATGGACGATATCGTAAAATTGCTCGATACGCTGATCAAAAATAACTTCAAAGACCTGAACATTGAGTTTAAAGCCAATGTACATCAACTCAACTATAACCTTTCTTCCGAGCTGCAGATCAACCAATTAATCGGGATGTAGATGAACAGCATTGATGAATTTTTCGATTACGTCGGTTCATTAGGCTTTGAACGGTTTATCCGGATTTTCTGGTTTTTTGTCTTTTTCGAGCTTTTCCGCTACATGATCGTCGACCTGATCGTCCTGACGATTTCGAAGATTTTACTGGTGCTGAACCGCAAAAAGCGCAAGGAAGCGCTTTACCGCCTGCAATTGGAACAACCGCTTGTTTCGATCATTATTCCCGGTAAAAATGAAGGCAAGCACATCTATAAGCTGGTCAAATCCCTGCGGGAGCAAACCTATCAGAATACGGAAATCATTGTGGTGTGTGACGGCTCCGACGACGATACGCCGACAATCGGGCGCGACATGGAGAAAAACGGCTTCATCGATAAATTCATCCGCAACGAATTCCGTGGGGGGAAAGCTTCGGCGGCCAACCTGGCTTTGCGTTTTACGCGCGGTAAATTTATCGTGCACCTGGATGCGGATTGCAGCTACGATTCGGATGCGATCGTGAATGTGCTGCTCCCGTTTTACATGGACGAAAAGGTGGGGGGCGTTGGCGGCAATGTGATGGTGCGCAACTACAAAAAATCCCTCGCAACGACTTTGCAGGCGATCGAATATTACGATACGATCTCAATCGGGCGCGTGGTGGCGAGCCAACTGGGAATTTACCGGATTATTTCCGGGGCTTTCGGTGCGTTTCGCGCTGATGCGATGCAGCAAATCCAGGGTTGGGACATCGGCCCGGGACTGGATGGCGATATCAGTGTGAAAATCCGGAAAATAGGCTATAAGGTCAAATTTGCCAACGATGCCGTTTGCCTCACGAATGCCCCGGACAATTTCAAAAAGCTGGCTAAACAACGCCTGCGCTGGGACAAAAGCCTCATCCGTTTCCGTGTACGCAAGCACCGCGATGTGTTCTACCCGAGCCAGCATTTCCGTTTTTCAAACTTCTTTTCTTTCCTGGAAAATGTGACTTACAACATTGTGCTGAATGTCAAATGGTACGTGTATTTCATCGACATGATCCTGAATTTCCCGCACGAGCTGACCTTCATCCTGACGATGAATTTTTTCCTGTACACCTGCACGAATTATTTCAAAGTCCTGGTGTTTTCGCTCTACCGCACCGAGCTCACCGGCCTGGCTCCGGACACTGAATACACT
>CBINGV010000172.1:0-7817 GCA_966250255.1 uncultured Flavobacteriales bacterium
CTGATCACATCCGGGGTGACAACTGCGGCAGCCATCCCTGCAATTGATTTATTGATAAACTGTTTTCGGTCCATATTGCCTGAAGCTTTGATTATACAAAGTTACGACAAATAATTTAATTTATTTACCATGGTAAATATTTTGTTTGACAAAAAATGATTGTTCTTGTATTCTTAAAAATGCAGTAAATGGCTTGACTGATAATTTTCTCTATTGAGATAGAGTAAAAACGGTCCTTCAGGATTGGAATCCAATTGCAAGTTCAACGTACCGTTTGTCTTACTGATTGTATGGCAGGGAAGCTTTTGACCCAGGAGCGAATAACATTCCACCCGGTCATTTTCGGCAAGGGGGCTGAGGCTGATTTGCCCGGACTCAGGATAAAGCCGGATCGCGGGCTCCTTGTTGGCTTCGTTCAGGCTGCTGGTACAGGAAGTAAAGGTAAGGCTTTTGAAACCTGTCCATAGCGAGCTGAAGGGAATAAAAGCGCAAACATAGGAAAGAAAGAGCTTGTTTTCGTAGAGATCAACACCCCAGGTACCGGTATTATTCGAAACGCCGCCAAAATAATTGCAGGAATCCGGTTGGGCCGGGTTGGAAATATCAAGTACCACCAGGTCGCTTTTCCCCGTTGAAATAAAAAGCTGGCTGCAGGCTTTCAGCATCCGGATCTCATTGGTATGGGAAGGCGAAGCAAACCAGTTGTTCCCGGGACAATTGTAGGGGTTCCACCAGCCGTGCAGCTGCGGGTTGGCCGGATCGGAAAAATCAATCACTTCCAGGCCGCAGTAATCCACCGTGATATAAGCCAGGTTTCCGTCGAGTACCAGGTTGTTGTAAGCCCGCGGCAGGTTATCGAGCAGGGGATTGGCATAACGCCCGATTTCGCTCAGCTGGTTTTTGTTCCCGGCATCAATCAAGCGGAAGCCGCCGGCATCGTAGCAGAGAAAAAGTGTGTCATTGCGCACTTCCATCCCGCGGGCGTTGATTTTAGCCAGGTCAGGAGTGGGATCCGGGAAATCGGTAGGTGGAACAAACTGCGATACGAGCTGGATGTTGTTTTTATCGGCCACATTGAGTGTCAGGATCCCGTTGCCCATGGCGCCCAAATAGGCATAATCCCCTTCGCTGACAATGATGCCGCTACCACCCCCGGAGCCGGGCAGGCTATAGGTATCGGTCACAAAAGCAGTTTCCGGATCGCTGACGTCAACAATGGCCGCGCCGCTTTCCTGCGTAGTATTGAAACTGTTGCCCAGGGCGAGAAACAGGTAATTCCCCTGCTGGCTGAGACTCATCACGTCCAGGTTTGCCAGGTCGGAAAGGACAATATGTTTCGCCAGGATGGGATTAGCCAGGTCGCTGATTTCATAAATTTTCAGGCCGGCAGTTTTATTCGCGACATACAGATATGGTCTGCCGCCGCGATCGTGCAGCATGGTCATTGTCATTTCCCCACAAACCGAAGCCGTTTCGGATTGTTGCTGGAAATTGAGCAGATTGCAGTCTTGTGCCTGGCCGCAAAATGAGAAAAACAGGAAGAGGAAAAATATTTTTTTGCGCATAGCTAAAACTTTACAGCAAAAGGAAAGTATCGGATTTTTAGGATGATTTTGAAGACGAATTTATAAAAAATATCGATTAAAATTACATTTAATCAGATAAATGTATTATTTTTGCCATCGAATTCTAAAATTTAACCGATGAAAAAGAATCTGCTTACTTTGTTTTTTCTCCTTTTTGCGGGAATGGGCGTTGCCCTGGCGCAAAACGACAACGGCCTGATTGGAAAAGCGCGCGGCGCTGCCCATGAATGTTTACAACCCTACCATGGAAATGACTGGATTGTAACTGAAAGTGTAAACACGCTCAGCATTTGTTTTGTGAGCGGTTTTATCCAGGAAGTTGTATTTACGGCCCGTCCGGCCAACCAGGGACCTTTTGGTGGGGAAGAAGGTCATCCGCCGGCTTTGCCGATTGTAATTGCCGTGGTGCAATTCGGTTGTGATGGCGAAATTATATCGACTAGCTGCTACTAGTGAAAAACTAGCTAAAACATAGAAGCCGGCACTACTCCTGCCGGCTTTTTTCGTTTTCGGCGGCGTATTTTCGATCGACCATTTTGCTGACGCGGTAGGTGAGGTAAATATTGGTCAGCACGGTAGCAACCGCTACGTACCCGAGAATATCAAAACGCTCGAGCGGGCTGGTTTCCGTTTGCTTGATTACGATCATTCCGCCGATAATTGCGGCAATCCCACCTGCCATTTGCTGCAGCGAAGAATTGACGCTCATAAAAGCCCCGCGGTCTTTCATGTCCGGCACGGAAGCCGTCAAAGCCTGCGAAGGCACCATGCGCGACATCACGCCGATCATCATCAGGATATTGACGCCTACAACCACCCAGAAAGGAACCGGTACGAGGTGGGTGTAAATCAATACGGTTACCACCATCCAGAGCGAAGCCGTTGCAAAGAGGGTAAATTTGTTGATCCGGTCACTAATCACACCGATCACCGGCATAATTCCAAGCGTACTGATCCCGGCGATCATGAAAAGCCAGGGGATGTCTTTCGGATTAATCCCAAGATTGTTGACGGAGTAATCACTTCCCCAGGGCATCATCAGGAAGCCCCCGAGCGAAAGGAACGCACTGGCCAGGAAGGCTACGCGGTAGTTCCGGTTAGCGATGGTATTCCACAAATGGCGGAAAGGGTTGTCTTTCTGTAGTTTCAGGTGTTCGGTAACCGGTTTCAGGAAAATCATCCCGGCCACACAAATCAGGATCGCCAACCCGACAATCAGGAAAAACGGCGATTGCCAGCCCCATTTGTTCGCAAAATGAAGACCAATCGGAATTCCCAGGATCTGGCTTACCCCGAAGCCCATCTGCATGAAGCCCATGACGCGTCCGCGCTGGTTGAATTCAAAAATATCAGCAACGATTGCCAGGGAAATGGAACCGATCACACCGCCAAAAATCCCCGTGAAAATGCGGGCAAAAACCAGCATCGGGTAATTGTAAGTTCATGTTTAATGAGAAGTGGTAACCCTCTTTCCGGCGCTGCTACCTTCGGTAATGGTCTTCAAAAGCTGCGCTTTTTCCCGGCGCTAACGCTTGGTCTTCAAAAGCTGCGCTTTTTCTTCTTCGGGTGGTAAAACAGGAGCATCAGCACCGGGAGCAGTACGATGTCGGAGATCAGCGCCACGAACAGCGTCATACTGATCATAAAGCCGAGCAGGAAGGTGCCGGTGAAACTCGAAAATAAAAGCGTGAGGAAACCGCTGCAGACGATCAGCGAAGAGAGGATCATGCCTTTCCCGGTAACGAGGTAGGCGGTTTTCAGGGCGTAAATTTTCGAGGTGCCTTTATCGAGCTCAATCTTGAATTTGGCCAGGAACTGGATGGTGTCGTCAAAGGCAATTCCCAGGGAAATAGTGAAGATCACAGCGGTTGAAATCTTGAGGTCCACGCCCATCAATCCCATCATGCCGCTCAGGATCACCAGCGGGATAATATTCGGGATTACACAGAGGATTACGAGGAAAATCGAACGGTAAACGATCACCATGATCAGGATGATCATCAGGATGGAAACAATGAGTCCTTCTACCAGGCTGTAGGAAACGGAGCTCATGCTCTTGTCCAGTAACAGGGCCGTACCGGTCTGGCGCACACTGATAATTTCCGGGTTGATGTGCTTTTTGAGGAAGGCGTCGAATTTTTCGTTTTCGATACTGACGCGCTTTTTGCCCCAATCCGGGATATTGGCGCTGATCCGCATGTTTTTTTCCGTGGAATCAACGACTACTTTAAACAATTCTCCTTTTTCGGCAAATTTGATCGGGCGGCGCAGCTTACGGATTTCGCGTTTTGTTTCCGGCAGTCTGAAGTATTCCGGGTTGCCGAGGTGGGCCGATTGGTTCAGTACTTTCAGGTAAGTCACCAATGAAACATTGATTTTCGCCTTGTATTTGTGAATGAGGTAATCTTCAATTTTGTTGGCTTCCTGTAAAACCTCCAAATCCCAGCAATCGCGGTCGCCTTTGATCGTGATGGCGTATTCCAGCGGACGGATCCCGCCGTAATGCTCGTCGAGGAAGTTAAAATCCTGTTTGATCGGCTCGTTCGGGCGTAAATCGTCGAGCATGTAGTTATTGCTTTCGAGCTTCAGGGAAAGCAGCGAAAAAATAACCGTCAGCACAATGGAAACGGCCAGGATGGCTTTCGGCCGTTTGATGATGATCACAAACAGGCGGCGCAGGAAACGGCTCCAGAAAGGCGCATCTTTGGTTTCGGTAATTTTCCGGGGCGAAGGGAAAATGTAAAAGGAAACCGGGAGCAGGACAATCGTAAGAATGAAAGCAATCATTACGCCGATACCCGTCACGATCCCGAAGCTCTGGATCGGTTGCAGGTTGATGAAAATCAGCGCAATGAAACCGATGGATGTGGTAAAGGCCGTCAAAAAGGTTGAAAGCCCGACTTCCCGGAAGGAAATTTTGATCGCTTCGTACTTCGTCATGCCCTGCCGCAGGTAATCGAGGTAACGCGATACCGGGTGGATCACGTAGGACATGGTCACCACGAACATAATGCAGGGTAGGATCGATAAGATCACATTGATCGGCTCATTGAACAAAACCATGAAGCCAAGTACCCAGACCAGTGAAAAAACCAGCACAATTTGCGGGATCATCAGCCCCCAGAAGCTCCGGAAGGCGATCCAGAGGAAAATAAGAATGAGAACAATGCTGAAAATGAGGAACATGATCAGCTCGCTCGTCATTTTCCCGATGTAGAATTTCTGGGCAATGGTGCGGCCGGCCACCCGTGTGTTTTCGAACGAATATTTGTTGATCGCCTGCTGGATCTGGTCAATGAGGACCGTACTTTTTTTGCCGGGCAGGAAATCCTCGTGCTTGATGAAAATACAGAGCGACTTTCCATCTTTCGCAATCAGGTTGTTCAGCAGCTCGTGATGCTTGTAAATCCGGGTGGAATCGGATTCCAGGAGACGGGCGTCGTTGCTGTAATACGGTTTGCGCCCGATAATCCCGCCGGTGAGCAGGAACAATTCTTTTTCATTGGTGATGGCGCGGGCAAAGTTCACATAGCGTAAATCTTCCACTTCTTGCCTCAGCTTTTCGACGCGGTTGAGGAAATCCCGGTTGAAAATCCCGTCTTCCCGTTCAATAGCGATCAGCAAAAAATCATTGTCCGACTGGTAAACTTCCCGGTGCTTGAAATAATATTTGGTTTCGGCATCTTCGGCCGGGAAAAACTTCTCGAAATCGTAGTCGAAACGGATGTTGGGAATCAAAAAGCCCAAAGCAACCGTGATCACTAAAAGGATAATGAACAGGGGTTTTGCAAACTTTTTATAGTTCTTTTCTCCAACCATTCCGACTCTTGTTTCGTTTAAATGAGCATCAAAAGTAATTATAAGTTGTTAATTATTCCTTAACATTCTTTATAATTGAACTATTTATTAACTTTGAAAACAAAAAACCATGACTAAAAAATTACTCTTTTCCTTTTGCCTTTTGTCCGGGGTATCTTTCGGACAGTCTTTTACAGCAGCCAATGAATTTGCGATCGGAGAATCCCAAACGATGTACATGTGCGACTCCGCAGCCCCTTCTTATGCAGCGGTTACGGGCACAGGCGTGACCTGGGATTATTCTTCCTACATGAAAGTGAACAACCCGATGCGCACGTACAGCGTGTCTGCCAATACCAACACGACGGATTACCCGACTTCCAATAAAGTGGTGAATATCCAGGGAGTATTGACAACGATGTACGAAACAACATCTACGGAAAGAAACATTGTGGGCTTGGAGTATACTTCCGGTACGGCAATTCCGGGTACGGTTGTGGCCAAATTCAATACCGATGACCTCCACGTAATGGATTACGATTTTGATCTGAACGAGCAGATCGTGGATGCCTTTTCCGGTTCCATGACTTCCAGCCTTGGTCCTTCAACTGCAACGGGAGCGGCGCTTTCGGTAGTAGACGCAACGGGGACATTGATCCTCAGCCCGTCCGTAACAAAAACCAACGTGGTGCGCCATCACCTGGTGGATACGATCAACACCACGGTTTTCGGGCAGAACATCAAGCTCATCATCAGCCAGTTCGATTACTTTGATTTTGTGACCAACAACCTGCCGTTGTTCTCACACGTGAACATCAAAATCATTCAGAACGGTACCAACCAGCTCTCCAATATGAATTTTGTGCTCAACACCGAAGAGCCCGCATACTATGTGGGGCTGAATGAGCAGGAAAAATCGGCCTACAAAGTATTCCCGAACCCGGCAGGGAACCTCTTGCAGGTGAGCGGCGAGCTGAATGGCTCCGAGTCTTTCACGATTCTCGACCTGGCAGGTAAAAGCGTTTTGACTTCATCCTCAGCAAAAATCGACATCAGCAGCCTCCAGCCGGGAGCTTATGTAGTTGAAGTGGTAAAAGACGGAATCCGCAGCCAGCAGAAATTCATCAAGAAATAGATTTTCTTTATTCATCATAGAGACCGTCCCGGATTTTCGGGGCGGTTTTTTGTTTTTAGTACATAAGGGACGCAAAGAAAACAAAAGGTTTCGCCAGGGGCGCAAAGTTATGATGTCTCCTTGGCGAAACCTGGCGGCCTTTGCGATACTATAAATACTTGTTTTGTGTTATCAAAAAAGCCCTGTTGATTGTAACTTTTGGGCTTTCATGCATTATTGAGGAGAAAAACCTAATTTTAGCGCATGAAAAGATTTTTATCCGTCCTCTTTTTCTTTGTATTTTATTTCGCTTATGCGCAGGACCAGGTTTCCCTGTCGGCGGAAGAGCGCGCTTATTTTTTTCATATCGTGAAGAAAAGCCCGATCCTCGATACCAATATCGGGCGTTATTTTGAGTACAAAGGGCCGGTCATTCGCTTTCCCAACAAAGACCTGAATTACGATTCCATTGAGGCGATTATCATCAATAATCCGGAGCAGCTGTTCATCCGTACTTCCGAGATCGCCAAGTCGCCGAAGGGCATTATTTCCGAAGCGACGAACAAAGTGGCCCTGTGGGAGCTGAATAAAACCTTGCTCGCAAAACGCCAGGGCGAAAAAGAGCTGCAAAATTACATCGTGCAATACATGCGTTTCGAGGAAATCCTGATCCCTTTGTTGCCGCCCAATGCTTTTAAAACCGAAAACGGGAAGCCTGTCCCGCATCCCAAACTGCACCAGCTGCTCAACCCTTCGCTCAATTTTACGGACAAAAAAGAGCTGATTTCCACGTATCATTTTCTCGACCTCGAGGACCAGAAACTGACGCTTGAGGCGCTCAATGCGGCTGTGAACCGTTATGTGGAGATCCGTTCCATGGAGTTTTACAAACTGCTGGGAGGTGAAGCCATTGAATACAAAAATGCGCTCGTGGCTGCCGGCGACGGAAGCTCTACCTCCGGCCTGCTCGAGGAACGCGAGAAAGATGAAAAAGGAAAATGGAACCGGGGCTTGCCCAAGGCGGTCGGCCTTTTTCCTTACCAGATGGAAATCAAGCCCGGGGATAAAAAAAACAAAGCCGATATCGAACCGATGCGTTTTGCGATCCTCGATTTTGAAACGGCCGGAAGCAACCGGATTACCAATGTGCATTGCGATGTCTGGGGCTACAACGCCAGCAAGCAAACAACTGTTGTGATCGAAAAAAATGGACTGACCTATCACTTGTTCGGCTCGGAAGATACGCGCTTCCTTTCGCCGGATTCGACCTTTGCCAAGGGAATGACTTTCCAGGCAGTGATCAACGACCTGGAGTTTAA
>CBINGV010000173.1:0-7778 GCA_966250255.1 uncultured Flavobacteriales bacterium
GGACTTCGGTCTCGAGGCGGTACGCTGCGGTCATTCGTCATTCTCGCATCACCGTATAATCGCGCTTTCGCCGGAACCGCATCGCGATGGAAGCCGACCGCCTCAACCTCATCCAGAACAACCTCCAGGACCTGGCCGCGGATTATGTTTACCTGGGTGACAAGGAACTCGATTTTGAAATCCCGGGGACACTCGGCGCCGTTTTTAATGCCGGCTTATGGGAAAAGAAATACAAAAACCAGGCGCATTGCTACCCGGTGTTCAATAAGGATAACATCGATCAGGCGGCTGTTTCTGACCTCAATTTTTACTTCCTGGAAATTGATCTGGGAAATGATGATTGTCTTAATCTGATTGAAAAAAACAAACATGCTGTTTTAGTTGTAACTATAAATTACGATAATCGCACACAGGTTCTGCGCCGTTTCCGCTGTGAGCTGGATAAACGTGGCATTCAAAACCCGGTGATCATTCGCCTCAGCTACGAAACGGAGGACCTGGAGCGCTTCCAGCTGAATGCTTCTTCTGATTTCGGGATCCACCTCATCGATGGTTTCGGCGACGGCGTCTGGATCAATGGAAAGCACAGCCTGGTTGACATCAACTCGCTCAGCTTTGGAATTTTACAGGCTACGAGGACACGCATCTCAAAAACAGAATACATCTCCTGTCCTTCCTGCGGCCGCACCCTTTTTGACCTGCAGGAAACAACGGCCAAAATCCGGCAGAAAACATCCCACCTGAAAGGGATCAAAATCGGGATCATGGGCTGTATTGTAAACGGCCCGGGCGAAATGGCCGATGCCGACTACGGATACGTGGGCACCGGGCCGGGGAAAATCAACCTTTATAAGGAAAAAACGGTCGTGCGCAAAAACGTCAACGAAAACGAAGCCGTGGATGCCCTGATCGAACTCATCCGCGAAAATGGCGACTGGGTGGAGGTGAACCAGGAATGATGAGTAAAGAGTGTTGAATGATTTTACATCAGCAAAATTTATGAAATAAGCCCCTTTTTGTACAAAGAATTTTAAGCGCAATTAAACGATTCATCACAGAAAAATTGTATTTTTCGAAACATAAAATACGAATCTGATGCAAAATTTTGACTGGACTTCTTTTACCCGCAAAATTGCCGTGAAAGCGGATATGGCGGATTTGTACATGGCCTGGGCCAAAGGCTCCGAAATCGAAAAATGGTTCCTGAGCCATTGCGAATACCTGGACAGCGGCGCCCCGATCGGCAAGCTGAGCCCGGTTCAAAAAGGAAATACCTATGCCTGGCAGTGGTTTTTGTATGACGTAACGGAAGAGGGCGAAATCACGGAGGCCAATGGAAAGGACCACATTCAGTTTACCTTTGCGGATGTCTGCCTTGTGGACGTATACTTGACGCAGCAGGGTGATCATGTTATTGTTTCGCTGACACAAAGCGGGATTCCAACGGATGACTTGTCCAAGGAGCGGATCCGGCTGGGCTGTGATGCCGGCTGGTCCTTTTTCCTGGTCAACCTCAAATCGGTTTATGAAGGCGGACTCGACCTGCGCAACAAAATCCCGGAATACCACGGCATGTTAAACTGTTGATTAAGCCCTTCTTTTTATGAAAATACACAGCACCAATTACCAGGACGCATTCATTGAAGTCGCCGAAGACTGCCCGGCCAGCCAGGCCGAAACCCCTCCTCAGAAAGGCACGGAAAAATCCGTCGCGAACATCCAGTTCGAGATGATTAGCCGGAATCCCTATAAATATACGTCGGATGATGTTGTTTTTCAATGCTTTGCGATCAAAAAAGACCTGGCCGAAAGTGAGCTGGAAGCGGCCCGGAAGGCATTTTTTTCGAAAGGACAGCCTTGCCTGCGCTGCTCGCCCTTAACGAAACGTTACGGTTTTGGTGTGCACAGCAATGCTGAAGGAAAAGTAGCCTTATACCCGGTGGAAAGCAAGGAATACAAAGCTTTTTTGAAAGATAAAACCCTGAAAGTCGTAAAAGCCATGCGCTCCAAAAAAGCCTGATCATCGATTCCTGTTCACTTGAAATAATCTTCAACTAACGCATATGCCAACACATCCTTTAACCTTTTTCTTTCTTCTTACCCGAAAACGGTTGCCAAACATGCCCTTTCCCTCCGTGAAGTGATTTTGCGCGAGTTGCCCGGGGTTACGGAGCAGGTGGATTATCCCGCCAAAATGGTGGCCTATTGCTACGGCCAAAAATACGTGGAAATGGTGTGCACGCTCATTCCTTCGCAAAAAGGCTTGAAGCTTGGATTTTACATTGGCGTCAGCCTTCCAGACCCGGAAAAATTGCTGGAAGGGACCGGTAAAATTTCGCGTTACGTGGAGATCAGAAGGGGAAATAATTCGGACAATACTATCTCATATTGCCAAAACAAGATCGGTTATTTAAAAAACAATTGCGTTTATTTGAAAAACAGAATAATTCTCTTAGTAAATAATAACTTTGTTACTTACTTGTAAACATGAAAAAAATATTCCTTGTATTTTTTGTTCTTATGAGCACCATTAGTCATGCTCACGAGCTTAGAACAATAAAAATACCCGAAGCTAATCTTCATTACTATTTCTCCGCTTCAATTACTTCCAAAAAACGCTTATTACTCTTTATGCACGGTGCTACCCGGCAGTTCAAGAATATGACTGAAGCAGAGAACGAGAAAGTCCCCTTAAGTACTTTGCTGGAAAATAATGAAGAAATAATTCCTTTATTTAACAATGAAGGGTATGATGTTATTTGCCCAATTGCATATAATCAATATAATTGGCTTGAAGATGGAGGGAAAACATTTATCTCCGCGCTTATGAAGGAATATAAAAGTAATTATGAGGAGATATATATAAGTGGTTTTTCAGATGGAGGAACGGGGGCATATCGTTTTTTTTACAGTGATATAAACTTATATCATGGGGCCATAATATTTAACGGCTACCCTCAACTGAACAATTTCCACCGGAAAGTGGATTATAAGACGGCTCAAAATAAAAAGATTGTATTTGTCTCCCAAAAATCTGACAAAATAATTCCTTACGAATTTCTTTTAACAGAGTACAGACGCCAGAAAATGGTTAATAAACAAACGTATTTCTTATTAAAATCGGGGCAACATGAATTTGGAACATATACCAAGGAAGATTTAACAGCCTGTTTGTCCCTTTTAAAGCAAGAACAGAAAAAAAGTACATCAGTCGATTCATCCACTATATTGGTATATCCACCTATAGATGGGCTAATAATCAATGACCAAATTAGCGAAGTTTATGAATTCCGAAAGAAAACGGGAAAAAATTATGGTATGAACAAAAAGGAATACAATGCATATCCTGATTCTTATATGTCTCTTTTGAAAACCATGAAAAAAAAGGAGGTTTCTATTCTTCCCGCCAGAATAAAAAAGGATGAATTACATACTTTTTCGGAAATAGAGTTTAATTATGAGGTTGACAAAAAGCGCTACTCTGTT
The DNA here is from genome assembly GCA_966250255.1 of uncultured Flavobacteriales bacterium. Lineage (GTDB taxonomy): Bacteria > Bacteroidota > Bacteroidia > Flavobacteriales_D > Crocinitomicaceae > M2408. The sequence continues at coordinate 3,487 of CBINGV010000173.1, forward strand.
TTAATCCCTAATTATTTTAGCTTCAAAACGTGGGAATAGTAATAACCTAAATCAAAAAGAAATATTCTTGGTTTTAAAATTCACTGATGCTACTTAGCAAAGCTTTATTCTCACTGATCCAGATCACCAGACTATTATTGCGCGGAGGCAGATTGAGTTTCTGGCAGATCTTTGAACGGTAATTTTCAATTGTCTTATCAGAAAGGAAAAGCAACTCCGCAATTTTGTAAACTTCCCCAAAGTTGTTGAGTATGTATTGAGTTTGGAGCTTTTGAGTGAGCGCAGGAGCTGCAAGCTGATCGGTATCAGCAGGCTTATCACGAACGGATGTCTGTTCTCTGATTCAGGAGCCCAGGCCTTTACGGGTCATTTCCCCCCATTTTTTCTTACCGCGGATCAGGTCGATATTGCCGCGGATTGCCGCCACAACGACAATCGGGTGAAAAAAGATCGGTTCCAGCAAAGCAGTGGCCACCAGTTTCCAGATATCGCGCACCCGCTTGTATTGGTTGAAGGTATACTCCTCCGCCTGGATCGCTGCAAAGTTGAACATCACGGCAAAGGAATACACGAAAATCACCAGCAAAACAAAAAACGGCCAGTTGACTAATCCCAGCATCGCCATCACCAGCAAATAAATCCAGCCGGTAAACTCGATCACCGGCGCCAGCATTTCATAGAAAAGCCAATAAGGATAGCTCAGCATTCCGAGCACTTTATATTTGGGGTTCAGCATCATGCGCCGGTGCATGCGCAGGGTTTCAATCGTTCCGCGGGTCCAGCGGTTGCGCTGCCGTGATAAAATCCGGATATCCTCCGGCGCCTCCGTCCAGCAGAGCGGATCCGGGATAAAACCGACTTTATACGGGATTTTACGTTCCAGCATGTAGCGGCGCATCCGCACCAGGAGCTCCATGTCTTCCCCTACCGTGCGGTGATCATAGCCCCCGGCCAAGACCAGGATTTCTTTGTCAAACATCCCGAAAGCGCCCGAAATCAGCAGGAGCCCGTCCATGTGGTTCCAGGCCATACGGCCCAGCAGGAAAGCCCGGAAATACTCCAGTACCTGGGTACGGGCATAAAAAGATTTCGGAACGTTGACCTGCTTGATGCTTCCCTGGTATACCACGCAGGAATTTACAATCCGGATCACGCCGCCGGTAGCAATCACGCGTTCTTTGTTTTCAAGGAAAGGTTTCACCATTTTCAGGATGGAGTCCTGCTCGAGGATGCAATCCACATCGATACAAGCCACATATTTGCTCCTGGAGACATTTATTCCCGCATTGAGGGCATCGGCCTTTCCGCCATTGACTTTGTCCACGAGAAGCAGGTTTCTGAAGGCGGGCAGCCGCGATTTATATACGCCCCGGATTTCCTGCGAAGGCAATTCGGGATTGACCGCAAAATCGACCCGTTCGAGCTCATAAGCGGCAATGGATTTGGCCAGCGTATCGTCTTTGCTCCCGTCATTCACGATGATCACTTCGTAATTCGAATAATGCAGCGACAAAAGTGAGCGGATATTCTCCACGATGTTCATTCCCTCGTTGTAGGCCGGGGCAATGAGTGAGACCGAAGGAGCAATATCGGAAGGCAGGATGTTATTGAAATCCACATTTTTATTCCGGTGGACGTATTTCCGCAAGGCCACAAAAGAAATCATCGCCAGCACAAAATAGGAAAGCATGATGCTTGCGCAGTAAAGCAAGATGATGGCAATGATGATATGTACGACAAGCTGCATGTTCTAAATCCGTTGGTCTTCAATGTGTTTTTGTATCGCCTGCAAATCCGTTTCTGCCAACCGGGGCAGGGAAAGCCCTTCAAAGCTGTTGCGGTTGGAGCGGTAAATGGCGCGCATGGCTTCCATGTTGATTTCAAATTCCCCATCCGAGAGTGCATTCAGCAGGAAAGGCAGGTTCAGGGCATCCCGGATTTTCTGGAAGCTTTGCAGGATCAGGATCTTGATATTTTTTCCTTCTTGCGGGTAAAGGGCCTGCAATAGGCTTCCCAAATCTTCATACTCGAGCTTGAGCAAGGCTGAAATAACTTCCGTTTTCAGTTTTTCGGATTCACGGTCAAGCAGCTTCAATAAGCTATGCAGGTCTTCATAGCGGTTTTGCGCCGCAGCCAGCCGGCACCCTAAAATAAGCAGGGATTCGTTTTTACTTGTCCAGTTTTCCAACGGCGGCATTTCAATATATGGCCCGCGGCCCACCAGGACGAGGATCGACAACTGCTGCCACTCGCTGAGCCAGGGATCTTGTTTCAGCAGCCATTCAAAAGCCCGGTTGGGATTCAGGCGCAGCATCCCCATACTCAGCTGGGATTGCACTTCGGGGTTTTTTTCTTTTTGCAGCCGTTTTTCAATCTCCTGTTCGGCATCCCGGTAACCGAGCCCGGCCAGCTCATGGATGGCCCGCACGACTTTCCGGCGGTCATTTCCACGGAAATTCTTCAGGCTCAGCCCGGCTAATGGCGACCCGTTGTAAAAGGCGCTGATCTGGTCCGTATATTCCCCCGAAAACTGCCTGCCGATCAATAAAAGGCGGTTGAGAAAAAACTGCACATCATCCTCCCGCTTGCCCTTCATCCAAAGATTGGCGGCTGTTTCTTCACCTTCAAAAATGACCTCCTGCACCAGGCGGTCAACCACCTCGATCAGCTGCTCTTTCTTTGCCGAGCGGCGCAGCTTGTAGGCCCGGTAAAAAAGCGTAATAAACAGGGAAACCATTGCCAGGAAGATAAAAAGCAGGATGCTTCCTGAAATCCACAGGTATTCGGCAGGCGCGTGTTCAAGATATGTCAAAAAATCCTGCAGCATATCTAAAATCGTTTAAGATAAGTGAGCATGATGGTCAACCGGTCACGTTCCATGTCCGGCAAAAATTCTTCTTTTTCATAGAGAAAAGAGACTTTTCCGATATTTTTGTTTTTCCATTTGAATTGGTAATCGATCGCTGCCCCGGTGGTATTGAGCGTACTGAACTGGTTGAGCCAGCCGACGAACATCGGGTTTGCTCCCTGGATGAAGCTCAGCGCCAGGTAACGGTCTTCGTCTTCCAGGTAACGGCGCAGGTGAACCAGGTGCGAAAAACTGTTTCCGCTGCTTTCAAAACGGGCAAAATTGCGGTAATATATCCAGTATTTCGGAAAGTATTTGCCCAGCGTAGCCGTCCATACGAAATTGAAATCACCTCCCCCGTTTTGCAGCTTACTGGTGTAATTGAGGTTGCGGAAACCCAGGGAAACTTCCCATTTACGCGGAAACACCTGATAGAATTCCAGGGAAGTGCGCCAATCCGGGAAGAGGCTTTTTCCGTCTGAGAAACCGGCTGCTGCGTGGAGATAGGATTTTTTGCCCAGCTTCGGATAAGCCTCCAGCTCGAGCTGCATGGATTGATCCCCAAAGCGGCTGGCTAAGCTGGCAATCGCACGGATGGGCGCAAAGCGCGTTTTCCGCATGTATTCCACCCCACCAAAATGCCAGGGCGCGAAAGGCTGCAAGAAAAAGGTATTATAGTAAAATATTCCCACATGCTGCTTGTAGCTATTAGCGCGAACACGGTCGAGGATTTCGAGGATCTCGGCATCACCCGGAAAAGCTTCTAATGCTTCGTTGAGGATTTTGCGGGCCGCATCGTAATTTTTCTGTACTTCGTACACCAAGGCTTTTTTGATGGGTAATTGCTTATCTTTCGGGTAATATTTTCCGAGGGAATCGGCTGTTTGCAGGCTCAGCTCATATTGTCCATCCCAACGCGCCACATCGGCAAGCACAAAAAGCACGTCGTAATTGCCGGGCTCCTTGCTTCGGATCTCCTGCAAATCGCGGATCGAAGCCTTGTACTCTCCGTCAAAAGCCTTCAGCTGCGCGTGAAAAAGGGCAAAATCCAAGTTCTCGGGGTGTGAAAGCACCAGCTTTTCCATTTCGCGGCGGGCCTCCTTTCTGTTTCCGGTCGCTTCGAGCTCTTTCGCCTTCCTGAAAAGCAAAGCCGAGCTGTCTTGCTGGGCAATCAACGAAAGCCCTGTGAAAAAAAGAAAAGCTGTGAAAAGTATTTTTTTTATCATCGGCGCATCAGCAGTTTCTGGATACGGATATGCAATTCATTCGGGCTGAAGGGCTTCGTAATGAAATCATCGGCCCCCATCCGGAAGGTGTTCAGGACGGTTTTTTCCACACCAACGGAGCTTAATACGATAATCGGGATATCTTATTTGAGCTCATTCCGCACAAAAGCGACCAGCTCACCCCCATTGATCAGCGGCATCATCAGGTCAGTAACGAT
>CBINGV010000174.1:0-7717 GCA_966250255.1 uncultured Flavobacteriales bacterium
CTGGAACAGGGGAGTGTCTTTCACGGTCAGCGTCAGCGTGGCTCCCGGCAGGTTTTTGACTTCCTTTACGCCTTCCAGGATACTTTCCAGGTAGCGATCGAGGCTGAAATCGTACTCGGAAAGCGAATTGTAGCTGAACACTACGTGATCGTTCCGCACATCCATCAGGGCATCGAAAGAAATGCCGTAATAGGAACAAAGCCGGCGAACTTCAAAGATCGTAAAAGCGGTTTCACCCCGGCAGCGGCGGTAAACGGCATCCAGGCTCAGGTTGAGTATGTCGGCCAGGGCTTTTCCGAGACTGTCTTCTCCCCGGATTTTTTCTTTAATGGCCTGGATGAGCTTTTCCTGGATATCTGTTTGCATGTTTTTGTTTAGAACCGGAACGAAAATACAAATAATTTTGAATTTGACCGTGTCCGGCGTAAGGCAAATACAGCGTAAGGCGAGCGGACTAGCTTACCAAAAAAGAACACAAATCAGGCCCAGTGTCAAGACATCCTTTCATTATTCGAATCTTTTACCTATATTTGTTTCATCACCCTTAATAAATCAAATAACATCAAAGCATGACCAGGTCTCAGGATTCATTCAACAAAAAGGAAAAGGAGAAGCTCCGCCAGAAAAAACGGGAAGAAAAACTCAAAAAGAAAGAAGAGCGTAAAACTCACGGAACCAGCAGTTTTGATGATATGATCGCCTATGTGGACGAATTCGGAAACCTGAGCGATACGCCGCCGGATCCGGCAAGTCGTAAAAAAATCAACGCCGAAGAAATCGAAATCGGCATTCCTTCCCGCGAAAATGAAGAGCCTGAAAATCCTTATCATACCGGTGTGGTGACCTATTTTGACACTTCCAAAGGTTATGGTTTCATTAAAGATGCGGATACGCAGGAAAGTTTTTTTTCACATGTGAATGATCACGTCGAAGCAATTTCCGAAGGGGACCGCGTCAGTTTCCGGGTGGAAAAAGGCCACAAAGGTTTCAACGCCGTTGAAGTGAAGAAAGTCGTTAAGCAAGGCTAATTTTTAATGTGATAATATGCTAATGTGCTCATTGGTTTTCGTCAACTGATTGACGTTTTTTACTTATTAGCACATTATTTCATTAACATATTATCACATTAAAAAGTATTAGCACATTAAACAGATAATCGCTATTTTTGTTGTCCATGTTTTTTTTCATAGACTACATCAAGCAGCTGATCGACTGGATCCGGGAAAAACTGACCCCGCGCCAGTTTATCTTTTTTTCAAGTGTTTTGGTGGGCTTATCCGCCGGGCTGGCAGCGGTTGTGCTGAAGCTCTTTGTCCATTTTATTTTCGAATTTATTTCTTCCACGCCTTACATCAAATCCCAGTGGTTTTATGTCACCCTACCGGTGATCGGCATTTTCCTGACTGTGCTCCTGGTTCGTTTTATTCTGAAAGGGCGCCTGGATAAAGGACTCACGAGCCTGCACCTGCAGATCCGGAAAAAATCAGGTTTTGTTCCCAAAGAGCAGATGTACGCCCAGATCCTTACGAGCTCCGTCACTGTAGGTTTCGGCGGGTCGGCCGGGCTGGAAGCACCGATTGTATTGACGGGGGCGGCCTATGGCTCCAATTATGCCAAAACTTACCGCCTCAATAAAAACGACCGGACTTTGCTGCTTGCCTGCGGTGTGGCGGCGGGAATTGCTGCGGCTTTCAGCGCCCCGATCGCCGGGGTGTTATTTGCCCTGGAGGTCTTGCTGCTCGATGTCAGTATTACGGCTTTTATTCCGCTGATCATTGCTGCGGCTTCCGGGGCGCTGGTTTCGAAAGTTATCCTGGGATCCCAGATTTTGCTTTCCTTTCACGCCACTACCGCTTTTGATTACCACAATGTCTTGTTTTACGCTTTGCTGGGCGTTCTGGCCGGTTTGATTTCCGTTTATCATGCGCGGATGTACCTGCGGGTGGAAGAATTGTTTCATCGCGGCCCGAACCGGCCTTACCTCCGGGTGATTGTGGGCGGTTTGTTATTGGCTTCCATCATCCTGGTTTTTCCGAGCCTTTTCGGAGAGGGATACGAGAGTATTAAGTGGCTTTCGGCCGGGAAAGAAAACAGCCTGCTGAAAAACAGCGTGCTCGAAATGTACCGGTCCAATGAATGGATGGTATTGTCCGTTGTCGGTCTCATCGTGCTGCTGAAATCCATTGCAACCGGTCTCACACTCGGAAGCGGCGGAAATGGAGGCAATTTTGCACCTTCGCTTTTTGTAGGCGCCTACCTGGGCTTTTTTACCTCGCGCCTGATTAATTCCATTTCGGGCTTTAAACTCCCGGAAAGCAATTTCACCCTGGTTGGGATGGCGGGCATCCTGAGCGGACTTTATCATGCCCCGCTGACTTCGATCTTCCTTATTGCCGAGATTACGGGAGGTTACACGCTGATGATTCCGCTGATGATCGTTTCTTCGATCAGTTTTGCCATTTCACGCTATTTCAACCCGCAGGCCATGGATATCCGCAAGCTGGTAGAAGGCGATGAAAACCTTTCTTTTGACAAAGACAAAGGCATTTTGCTGAGCATTCACCCCGACCTGGTAATCGAGCGGGAATTTGAAATCCTGCATCCCGGCTTTTCCGTGCAGCAGCTGATCGAAACGGTCAAAAGATCGGACCGCAATATTTTCCCGGTACTGGATGATCAAAACCGCTTCATGGGCGTTGTTCATGTGGACGAAATCAAGGAAATTCTCTTTTCGTCCCATTTGTACACAAAAACCATCGTCAGCGACTTAATGGTCAACCCGAAAGAGCTGGTGTTTTACGACGACAGCATGGAAACCGTGCTCCGTAAATTCGACGAACAGGAAGTCTGGGTATTGCCGGTACTGCGTGAGGGCCAGTTTGAAGGCTTCATTTCCAAATCTAAAATTTTATCGGAATACCGTGCCCGGATTCTGAATGCGGTTATTGAATAGAATGATGAATGATAAGTGATGAATAGGGTGAGCTAATTTCTCCATTTTCAATTTTCCATTCAAAATCACCCTGCCAATTGCATGATCAGCTGCAATAATTCTTCTTCCTCAAAAGGTTTCTTGATGTAGCCGTCAAAAAGGCTTTCGATTTCCTGGGCATTTCCCGGTTTCACGTCGGCAGTGAGCGCAACGATCGGAATATCGGCCTGGTAATCTGCGCGGATCCGGCGCGCGCTTTCGATCCCGTCCATTTCGGGCATCATGAGGTCCATGAGCACAATGTCATATTTATCGCGCTGCACCTCTTTCAGCGCCAGCACGCCATTTTCCACAATTTTATGCTGGATGCGGTTGTTTTCCAGGATCGTCCGGATCAGGAACTGGTTCATCATATTGTCTTCGGCCACCAGTACTTTGATGTCCTGGCTGAGTTTCAGGCTGATTTTTTCCTTTTCCTGTTTTTTGTTTTGCGGCTGGCTGATTTCAAAAGGAATTTCAATCGTAAAGACCGTTTTGTCGCCGGAAGCCACGCTGATTTTTCCTTTCATGAGATCGATGATGTTTTTGACGATGCTGAGTCCCAGGCCGGTACCGCCGAATTTTTTGGAAATTTCATTGCTTACCTGTACGTAAGGCTGAAAAATATCGTGGATTTTATCTGCCGGGATGCCAATTCCTTTATCCGTTACGCTGATGGTGACCTGTACATTTTGCTTGTCGAGCGCTTTCATCGAAGCATCGATCCCGATTTCACCGCTGTCCTCGCTGAATTTGATGGCGTTGGAAAGCAGGTTCATCAGCACCTGGCTCAGGCGGAGAGAATCGCCTGTGATTTTGGTTTTCGACTGTTCGATTTCCTCGTCAAAATTGAGCCGGAGGCGAATGTTTTTCTCACCCAGGGGGATTTTAAATACATTGGTAAGGCTGTTGATCAGCAGCTTAATATCGATTTCGTGCTGCTCCAGCGAGATTTTACCGGTTTCGAGGTTGGTGTTGTCCAGGATATCGTTGATCAGGATGCTCAGCAATTCACTGGAAAACTTAATATTATCGAGGTATTTTTTATGCTCGGGGTTGAGGTTTTCCTTGAGCATGATGTTCGTAAAGCCATAAATTCCGTTCAGCGGCGTGCGGATTTCGTGGCTCATTTTGGAAATAAATTCCGATTTGGCGCGCGAGATTTTTTCCGCAAATTCCTTTTCCTGCAATTTCTGGCGCATGGCCGTCATTTCCTGCTCATCGTTGACGCGTTTGGTGATATCGCGCACCACGGCTATAATTTCTTCATTTTCACTGTCGATCACGGGACTCAGGCTCAGTTCCACCAGGAATTGCTCACCATTCTTACGGGTGGCGGTAAAAGCTTTCCCGAAGTTGATGTCCCCGTCAGCGAAGAGGGATTCATTGATTTCGAGCGGAACTTCACCTTCCGGGGTCTGTAGCAGCTGGTCGAAATGTTTTCCGAGCAGCTCGTCTTCCATGAACAGGAACAATTTGGCCGAGCTACGGTTCATGCCTTTGATGTAGCCTTCTTTATCGAGGGTGAAAATCGCATCGGGTGCCGAATTGAGCAGGTTCCGGAATTTTTGCTCGCTGCTGTTCAGCTCTTTGGAATATTTTAACAGGCGTTGGTCTTTCCGGATACCATACACGCGGATAATGGTAAAAACGAGGTTGAGCCCGAAAAGGAATTGCAGGTGGGCCAGACTCAGCTGCGTGTTGGGATAAAGCGCATAAACGCCCAGCAGCAGGAAAAAGCTCAGCAGGGAATAAGCAATGACGTTAAAATAGCTTTTGAGGTAAAGGATGACGAGGAAAGCCAGGAAAATATACCCGCTGATGTAAGTTTTTTCAAAATGATTGGCAATCATCAGGTAAAGCTGGTAGCCTGTTACGCCGTAGGCAAAAACCGCCACGATTGCGCGGTAATGCTTTTTGATGAAATCGATGTAAAACGTTCCGAGCAGGAAGGAAAAGTAAAGGCCCGAAAGCAAAACACGGACCCACATCGGGTCATAAATCTGCGGGTTGACTTTTACGAAATTGGTCGCCGTGATGGGACTGAGGATCGTAAAAATAAGCAGCAGGAAACGCAGGTTTCTTAGTTCTTTACTTTCCAAGATGCAGTGAGTTTAAACAAATATACAAAATATTTGTTTGCATGTCCACGCCGCCGGAAACAAAAAACCGGAGAAACGGGAAGCGCTTCCCGTAACTCCGATTATATGCATATTAATTTGATTCTCAGGCTTGTTTGGCGAATTGCAGGTTGAGCAGCAGGCGCACTTCGTCGCTCACAACCACACCACCGGCTTCGGTCACGGCGCTCCAATTGAGCCCGAAATCCTTGCGGTTTATTTTTCCTTCGATCTCAAAACCGGCTTTCGTGTTTCCGTACGGGTCCTGCATGATGCCACCCAGTTCCGCTTTGAGGGTCACTTCTTTCGTTACGCCTTTGATCGTTAAATTCCCGATCACATCGTAAGTCGAATCATCGCGCTTGATGAAACGGGAGGATTCGAAATCCAGGCTCGGGTGATTGGCCGCGTCAAAAAAGTCAGGCGATTTCAAATGCCCGTCGCGGTCGTTGTTGTTGGTTGTAATGCTGTCGATTTTGGCCGAAAAACTGGCTTTCGCACCGTCAAAATCCTCACCGTTCGATTCGATGGAGGCTGTAAAATCCTTGAATTGGCCCGTCACGGTCGAAATCACGAGGTGTTTTACTTTAAATTGTACTTCGGAGTGCATCGGGTCTACGGACCAGGTCGTTTTTACTGCTGTTGTTTCCATTGTTTTATTCATTTTAATGTTTGTTGAGGCAAAGGTAAATAAAAAATAATTACCACGGTAAATAATTTCCCGGAAAAATATGTTAAAAATTTTAAAACAAATTACAATAATTTGATTGATAGTTTCTTATATTGGAATAGAAAGTTGTTGTAAACTTTAATTGAAGCGTTTGGTCACCCCTCTAAATCTCCCCTGCGCCATCGCTAAAGCTTTTTGCGGCATGCGATCAAGGGGAGAAGGGGATGTCGTCTCCCAATCCACGACCGCGCAGCAGCACCGAAGATAATTTACAAATCAACGAACCCTCTAAATATACCGCTTCGCAAACTCCCAGAGCACCACACCGGCGCAAACGGCCACATTCAGGCTGTGTTTGGTGCCGAACTGCGGAATTTCGATCACGCAATCGCTGGCATTGATGGCTTCCTGGTTGACACCGTCCACCTCGTTGCCAAAGATCAGGGCGGTGCGCTGCTTCGGGAGTTGATCAACGTCCTGCAATAAGACCGTTTGTTCACTTTGTTCGATGCTGGCAACGAAGGTTCCCTGGCTTTTGAGCTCGGCAATCAGTTCGATAATGGATTTGCGGTGTTCCCAGGCAACGGTTTCGCTGGCGCCAAGTGCCGTTTTATGGATTTCTTTGTGCGGCGGTTCGGCCGTGATCCCGCAGAGGTAGACCTTTTCTACGTTAAAGGCATCGGCCGAACGGAAAAAAGAACCGACGTTATTCAGGCTGCGGATATCGTCGAGAATGACGATCAGCGGGAATTTTTCCTGTTGGCGGAATTCTTCTTCACTGACGCGATTGAGTTCCCAGAGTTTCAGTTTTTTATTGCCCGCCTGCATATGATTTCTTGAAATTACGCGTTAAAATTACAGAAATTATTAACTTCGGAAAACTAAAGTTTTGATGAGGACGCGATTATTCACTGTTTTTCTGAGCTTTCAGAGCTTCTTCTATTCCCAGCTCGAATTCAATTATTCCCTGGGTGGGGCACTTGGTATTTTTGTACAAAGCAATTATTTCAATATACCACTTTATATACAATACAATCCGCGCCTGGATTATGTTTTTCACCCCGAATTCTCCGTTTCGCTGACAAGTTACCCGAGCGTTACTCCTATGCCGTTTTTTGATACGCGTTATAACCTTCCTTTGCTTTTGCAGCTCAATTTCGGGACGCACGCTTCCCGGAAAGCCCATTTCGATGGCGGATGCTTTGTTGCGGCCGGCTTCACCCGTTTTGGAACGGTGAAAGACTATTATTATCATAAACCCTGTTTTTCATTCGGAATCAAGGCAGGGGATGAAAGAAGCATCACCTTCAAGGTGGATTTTATTCCGAATAAACATACTTACGTGGGCGGAATTCCCTATACCCAGTTTACATACAGTGATATTTTCATTTTCGGGCTGCTGTATAATTTTAGCAGGGGCCGGCTCTAACTAACTTGTTCCGGAAAAGATGATCCGTAAAATTATTGTCCTGATTTTTGTTTTTCCAGCTTTGCATTGCGGTGCGCAAGTTGAATTCAATCATTCCCTGGGAGGGAGCATACTTTTCCTGAGCAAAACGGCCTACATCAACCTGCATCCCTGCGTCCAGTACGATTTTGGCCTGAGTTATGTCTTTGATAGCGAATTTTCGCTTTCGCTTACGGCCAGCCCGGCGGTGGACCCCTTCGGGATTACCGGTGACCGCATGGCCAGTGTTCCGCTTTATTTGCAGATCAATGCGGGACATGGCGCATCCAAATATTCTTATTCGGAAACCGGTTGTTTTGCAGGCGCGGGTGCTCTCTTTTTCGGGCCTTACGATAACGGTCATTTCTTCCGGCCGGCTTTTACTTTCGGGGTGAGAAACCTCAAGCACAATGGCCGCAGCCTGACGCTGAAATGCGATTTTGCGCCCCATATTTTGGGTAAAACAAAAGCTTCGCACCTGTTTAATATCGGTATTTTTTACAACTTCA
>CBINGV010000175.1:0-7676 GCA_966250255.1 uncultured Flavobacteriales bacterium
CGGCAGGCAATCCCGGGATCCCTTTGATGGCTTCCACGTATTTCGGGCTGATATCCTTGAAATAATACATCGTGAGCGGATCGCCGAAATTCGGGGCGCTGACGGCCATTTTTTTGCCTTTTTTCCCGGCAAACCGTTTGGATCCACACTTTTTATCAAAGCTGTATTTCGAAGCGGAAGTATCGGCATCGGCCTGGTGCTGGATGGCGAATTTCTGGCCGTTGACTTCCAGCAAAATGTAGTATTTGTTGAGCACCAAATGGCGGATCGTGACCTGTTTTCCCATCCTTTCGCTTTGGGTTTCGATCCGCACCAGGGTGTCGTTGGTATACACCGTCATGAAGGAAGTGGGCGCGGTTTTTTTAGAAACAGAATCCGTAAAATCCACCCGGTAAATCAGCTTTCCGCGAAAAGGCTTGTATTGCTGGGCATAACTGCCAAAGCTGAGCAGCAATAACAGGAGCAGGAAATGTTTCATTTGAAAGATTCGAAAAGGTCCATAATTTTTTTATCGTACACTTTGTGCGGGATCCGTACACCGGGGCGCTCTAATTGAACGACAGAATCAGGAATGGTTACAGCTTCGAATTTTTTGGCAACAAACTCCATTTTCAGGCCGTATTGTACAATGCTGTATTTCAGCAAAACACCGGGAATTTTTTCGAATCCGTTGAACCAGTTTGAGTTTTTAAAGGCGATATCGTCCGTGTACCACAATTCGATTTTCTCACCCGGTTTACGCGGGTCAACAGCGATCGCCTGCCTGATATTGAAGCCCAGGAGCGTATCTTTTTTGTTGGTGAAGGTAATGTTGTATTTCGGGTGGGAAGCAAGCACGAGCTGAATTTCATCCGGACTGAGGCGTGTGGTGAACACTTCGCCATAATTGTAATAAGAAGCAATGCCTTTGTTTTTGGAATCCACGATGATCGTATTTTCCAGATTGGCCTTTTTGATTTTCAATTCCATCTTATTGTCCTTGAAAGAAGCTTTTAATTCTTTCGGGAGCACGTGATACAGGAAAAAATTGTCTTTGCTTTCGGGATAATCGATGCTGTAGGTAATGATACCCTCGGTTTTCGGAGCTTCTTCGTGCTTACAGGAACTGAAGACCAGGAGAAAAAATAAGAGGGATAATGTGCTGTATTTCATCGATGTTTATTCGGTGGTAAAGATAGAAAAAAATCAGAAAACAGGATTCGGGAGTAAAAATATAGTGAATATGCCCTATATTTGTCCAAAAAGAAAACAATATGAAACAAGCAGTTAACATTGTAGGACTCGCATTCACGTTGATCTTTAGCATCGTGATCTTCTACTACGCCGAAGAGGTTAGCGACGCCAAGCTCGATAGTCTTTTCTCCTCCATGTCATCCTATTCCAGTTACTCCAGCCCGTATTCCTACTACTCGAGCTTTGAGTCCAACCTGGATGACGAATTAACCGAAGAAGCCGGATGGATCTCCCTGATTTTCATCGCTTACTTCATTTTCCAGTTTATTTTCAACCTGCTCCAGGTGAAAACAAAAACCAACAAGGTCATTTCCATCATCGGGATTTCGCTTTCCGGGATCTGGCTGGCTTGGGACCTGATGATGATCGGCAGTCCGGGAGCCTTGTCTTTTGACGAAATCGCGCCGGGATTCCTGTTCTATGTGATGGCCGTGATTGCTTTCTCGATCATCGGTTTAGTGCATGTGGGAATTTACAAGCGTAAATATGCGCCGCAGGCCATGCATACGCCACCGCAAAATGCAGACGTTTTGGATGTGTAAGCATCTTGCTATAAAAATTAGGAAAAGCACTCTTTTTGGGGTGCTTTTTTGTTATTCGTAAGTTGGTAGATTACCTTCGGTGCGGCTGCGCGGTCGTAAATTGATTATTCACGAATTTCAAATCTACGAATTCCGAATGCGCGGAGCGTTCAATAGCTTCGCTGTGTGAGCTGCTCTGACGTTTGCTGAAATCAATAGCTGGCGCTTGTGAGCTGCGCTAACGCTTGCTGGAATCAATAGCTGGCGCTTATGAGCTGCGCTGACGCTTGCTGGAATCAATAGCTGGCGCTATTTCTTTTTCTGTCCACGCGTTTTCGGCTTGCCGTATTTGTCCATTTTGATTTTCTTCCAGTTCTTGCGGACGTTGACCTTTTGGTTTTTAGCTTTTTTCTCATGGAAAGCAGCCCCCACATTCTCGCGCTTCGGGAGCTTGAGCTGGATGATCTTATGCTCGGTACGCGGCATTTCCTCGGGGATCAGTACATCGGAAACAGCAATGCTTTCCGGCATATTGGAGAGTTTTACCTTTTTGCCGGTAAAGGCGATGATGGCTTCCCAGGCTGCGCTTTCAAATGGTGAAACAAAAGTCAGGGCATGTCCATCGGCATCTGCACGGCCCGTTCGCCCGATCCGGTGAATGTAGTTTTCGGCTTCTTCAGGCACATCGAAATTGATGACATGACTAACTTCACTGATATCAAGTCCGCGCGAGATCAAATCGGTAGCAATCAGGCAGCGGATGGTACCGTCCTTAAATTCATTGACGGTATTGAAGCGCAGGTTTTGTGATTTGTTGGAGTGGATGACACCCAGTTGCGGCACACCGGCTTCGCTGAGGGTCTCGAAAAGTAAATCCGCCTTTTTGCGCGAATCGACAAAAATCAGCACTTTCGTATATTCGGCGCGGTTTTCTTCGAGCAGCTGCTTGAGCAGGTTGATTTTTGTATTGAAATTCGGGACGGAAATTGCTTCCTGGACGATCTTTTCCAGTGGTGTGCCGGCCGGCGCAGCTTCTACTTTAACCGGTTCGACAAAATAGTCATGGATCAGCGCTTCAATTTCTTCTGACAGCGTAGCTGAAAACATCAAGTTTTGGCGGCGCTGGGGTAAAATATCGAGGATTTGCGTGATTTGTGTCCGGAAGCCGAGGTCGAGCATTTCGTCCACTTCGTCGAGTACCAGCTTTTTGATGTCGCGCAAGACCAGGTCACCGTTGAGGGCCAGATCGAGGAATCGTCCCGGTGTGGAAACGATCACGTCCAGTCCCTGCGAAATGGTTTCGGCCTGCGTGCGGATATTGGCCCCACCGTAGGTTCCTACCACAATCAGGTTCATATAGGTTGTCAGTTTTTCAATTTCCTCCACGATCTGTGCAACGAGCTCACGTGTCGGGACCAGGATAGCAATCTGCGGGGTCGCTTTTTTGCTGAAAGCCCACTGTTTGAGCACAGGAAGCAGGTAGGCCAGCGTTTTCCCGGTACCGGTTTGCGCAATGCCGATCACATCTTTCCCTGAAAGAACAGGAGAGAAGGATTTTTCCTGGATCACGGTCGGGGTAACGAGCTGTAAATCATCGAGTGCGTTCCACAAAGGCTTGGACAAATTGAAATCCCTGAATGTTGTCATAACGAATAAAATCTGCTGCAAAATTACGGATTTGAGCGGAATTGTCGGCCGGATGCTTACAAATTAAAAATAAACGTGCACCTTTGTAACAATGGAAACCGCATACATGATTGCTTATATGCTGGCTGTACTGACCGGGATTATTCTCGGCGTGCTGGGCGGCGGCGGTTCCATGATGATCCTCCCGATTTTTGTATACATCCTGCAGCTGGATCCGCCGCTGGCGGTGGTGTACTCGCTTTTTGTAGTGGGACTGGCGAGCCTGATCGGCGCTTCGGCGCATTTCCGGATCGGGAATGTCCACCTGCGCACGGCCCTGATTTTCGGTTTGCCCTCGATTGCCAGTGTGATCATCACCCGGAAAATCGTACTGCCGAACATCCCGGATGTCCTGATTGATTTCAGCTGGTTCCACCTCGATAAAAACACCTTTTTGCTGAGCTTTTTTGCTTTCATGATGTTGTTTGCGGCCTATTTCATGCTCACGGATAAAAACCAGCAGGTGAAAGAAAACAAAAAAGCGCAGAGCGGCTTCGGTGCCCTGGCTTTCGAGGGAATTGTGGTGGGCTTTGTGACAGCTTTGGTAGGAGCGGGGGGAGGCTTTCTCATTATCCCGGCCTTGCTTTATTTTGCGCGGCTGCCGATCAAGCGGGCCATCGGTACTTCGCTGACGATCATCGCGCTGAATTCACTGATCGGCTTTGCCAGCTCGGCTTCGCAGTTTAAGCTGGACTGGGTTTTTCTCCTGATTTTTTCTGGAATTACCAGTGTGGGCATTCTTGTGGGGACACAGCTCTCTAAAAAAATCGGCGGACAAAGGCTAAAAAAAGCGTTTGCGGTGATGGTGCTGCTGCTCGGTACCTTTATTGTGGTAAAGGAGTTTTTCTTTTAATCCGCTTTAGGATTAGGGGAGTTTGCGTATTTTCAGCTCATCGAGAATTTCCAGGACCATTTGGCGGCGGGCTTTCAGAAAGTCAGGGTGCTTTTCATCGGGAGTCTGGACACAATTAGCGAAAAAATAAACATTGTCTTTCGTTTCCAAAAAGCCTACAAACCAGCCGATATCGAGGTCGTCCTGGAAGCCCCAGCCGGTTTTCCCGTATAACTTCACGTCTTCCTGCTCGTCAATAAACATAATTTGCTTTACAAGATCCATACTGCGTTTCGAGAAGGGCAATTCGTCGTGGTAGAGTTTTTTAAGAAAATCAATTTGTTCCAAAGGGCTAATGCGGAGACCGCCTTTCAGCCAGAACATGTCAATCCCACCGGAAGTGTCTTTGTTTCCGTAATTGCTTTTGTGGAGCCAGTAATTCATGCGGTCACCGCCTACGCGCCTGGCCAGTTCCTGGTAATACCAAACGGTTGAATTTTTGAATGCTTCTTTTAAGCTGTGATCTTTGTTCCAGTCTGCGTTCCAGTGCGGAATGCTGTCCCATTTGATGACAAAGTTCTCATGGGGGATCACGCCGGTTTCAAGCCCGATCAGGGAATTACAGATTTTAAACGTTGAAGCCGGGGTAAAGGGCTGCGAGAGTTGTTCTTTGTTATATACGGTATAATTTCCGCTGCGGTTGTCGAGCAGGACAAAACTTCCCTCCAGCTTGTATTTGGAGTAATAGTTCGCCAGGCCTTCGCGGGTTTCAAATTCCTGGGCCCTTGCCAAATGAAAAAAGGTTAAGACAATTAGAGCGCTTAGCCTTATTTTTAGAATATTTCGTTTCACTATTTTACTTTATTCAAAGGGTGTTTCAAACCTTCCCATTCTACGAGGTGCAGCTTCACTGTCCCAACCGGAATTTTGGCCCTGACGAGGATTGGGATCCGGTTTTCATCATTCGTGATCCAGAAGTTGAGGTCGTTGTCTGATTCAAAATAACGGCCTTTCTGTACCACCGGGATGAACTTTTTGCAATTGAATTTTCCTTTGCGGATGTGGATCACCTCGTCGCCCACGAATTTGATTTTCAGCGGCCAGATTTCATCATCCATGAAACATTTGAATTCGATGATATCGCCTTTTTTCATGTTTTTAAAATCCAGCGTACGAGCATAGTAAAAGGAAGAAACCATGTCCTGGATCCCAACCGGGATTTTAAATTCTTTCCCTTCGCCGTTATCGACCTTCATTTTGTCGTGCTTAAAAGTATAGTCCTGGCTCACTTTGTAGCCGCCTTCGTCTACCCGGCGCACAAAATACCACGGAAAAACCCCTTTTTTGTCTACGTAGCTTTCGTATACGTCATTGACTTTAAAGAAGGCATTGAAGCCTCCGAGCGTACGCCCGGTGCCTTTCAGGTGAACCAGCTCGCGGCCGTTGGCTTTTTTACTGGTGCTTTTCACTTCCATCACAGCTTCACCGGCATCCACGAAACCGTAAGTGACGCGATACCTGAGCTTTTCGCCTACCTGGAAGGAGTTGTTGTTTACTGTCGGATAAGAAACCGTATCCGAGCTCAGTAAAGCGGTGCCTAAACCTGTGAGGCCAAGAAATAAAAAAAACGTTTTCATCTGTTTTAATTTTTTCTAATAGGAAGAGCAAATGCTGTGCCAAATTCTTAGTAGCACAGCTCACAAGCGCCAGCTATTGATCCGGGCATGCGTCAGTTCAGCTCACGATGATCCTTCCTCAAATATAGAAAAAAAACAGCCCCGAAACACACAATTTTAACGAAGCAAGCTAAACAGGGTGGATCGGGGCTGAAACTTCAGGTTTTCCTGAAGCTCCTGAATTTTTTTAGTTTCCTTTGTTCCTGTTATTGGACAGGATGGCCACCAAAATCAAAATAAAGGCTGCCGCTGCAATGATCCAGGCCCAGGGAGAGGCATACCAGGCCGGGGCCGGGGGATCTTTATGGACATCCACATCAATGAGCGGCGCCTTGTCCTGGGCCAGGGCAAGGCTGTGGAAAAAGAATAAAGCAACAAAGGTCAGGCATTGTTTTAAAGAAACAGGTAAGTTGATGGAGCATTTCATAAGGCTACTTTTTATACTCTAAATTTCCGGCGATTCCCCGGATCGTATGTTATACAATTGAAGGGACGATTTATATAAAAGGTGTGGGAGAGAAGGGAACGCAAAGTTTACAAAGTTTTCGCAGAGAGCGCAAAGATTTTACTTGGCGTTGTTTAAATCCGGCGCTTGATTGCATCCAAATTTTCTCAGCGACCTTTGCGTAAGTTTTGCGCTTCTTTGCGGCCGTAATGATACCTCATATTTCTCAGTGTCCTGCAACAAAAAAAAGCCGTTCCCCAATGGAAACGGCTTCGTATTGTCAGATAAGCTCCAGATTAATAGTAGATCTTTCTTCTTACTTTGGAAACGTGCTTGGCCAAACGGATAACTTGTTTGGTGTAGCCGAACTCATTATCATACCAGGCGTAGAGTACAACGTTTTCGCCGTCTTCAGACGCGATGGTGGCATGAGAATCGAATACGGAACAGGTATTGCCCACGATGTCGCTGGAAACAAGCTCCGGGTCCAGGGAATAGTAAATCTGGTTTACCAATTCTCCGTTGAGGGCTGCGTCCTTGATGGTTGCGTTGATTTCAGCCACATTGGTTTTTTTCTTAAGCTGCAGGCTCAGGATCGCGAGGGAACCGTTCGGGGTTGGTACGCGAACCGCATTCGCTGTCAGTTTGTCTTTCAGGTCCGGGATCACTTTGGTTACGGCAGCGCCGGCACCGGTAGAAGTAATAACCATGTTGATGGCTGCCGAACGTCCGCGACGGCTGCTTTTGTGCATGTTATCGAGCAGGTTCTGGTCATTGGTATAGGCATGAACGGTTTCAATATGTCCTTTCACAACGCCGAATTTGTCGTTTACAACTTTCAGGATCGGGGAAATCGCATTGGTTGTACAGGAAGCGGCAGAGTAGATGTTTTCATTTTCTACGTCGAGGTCGCCCTGGTTGATACCGTAAACTACGTTCGGGATTTCTTTGCCCGGGGCCGTAAGCAATACTTTGGAAACGCCTTTGGCTTTCAGGTGGCGGGACAAAGCTTCGCGGTTGGTGAACACGCCGGTGTTGTCAATCACGAGGGCATTGTCGATGCCGTAAGTCGTATAATCTACATCTTCCGGGTTGGCTGCGTCGATCATTTGGACACGCTGTCCGTTAACGATGATGGATTTGTTTTCGAGGTCTTCGATCACACTGCCTTTGAAGGCGCCGTGAACGGAGTCGTTGCGGAGCAAGGCAGCGCGTTTTACGATGTCCTTGTCGGAAGAACCGCGGGTAACGATCGCGCGCAGGCGCAATTGCTGGCCTTTACC
>CBINGV010000176.1:0-7621 GCA_966250255.1 uncultured Flavobacteriales bacterium
TTTTTCTTTGTCTTCTTCTTTTTCTTCTTTTTGGCATTGGCCTTTTTATCCGCCTGGGAGAGATTATCATGCGAAAGGTAAGCAAAACGATTTCCTTCCTCCGCTATGGCAAATTCTTTCACTTTCGGTATTTTCACCAGCGAATCGTTGGCAGCGTACCAGATCCCAAGGGTATCTTTGGGCCATTTGTCTTTTTTCACCTTGTTCAGCTCGCAGTTCCGCAGGGTATCGAAACCGGCGGTAATTTTAAACAACAGGGCTTTCGAATCTGCCGTAAACTTCGGGCTCACGCCTTTGAAAACCGAATCTTTTTTGCCCGTTTCATTGTTTACGATATACAGGTAACCATCGCCACGGTGCGGTTTGATCGTATACACACTGTATTTTCCGTCATTGGAAAGCAAAATGTCGCCCACGCGCTTCCAGTCGTTGTAAACGGTATGGCCAATTACTTTTTTTTGCGCAAACAGCACAGCCCCGGGAAGCAGGGCGAGGCAAAGGAGCAAATTTTTCATACTGAAATTTATTAAGATGATTTACATCAGTTTATCCGTAAGGATCCGCATTTCAATGACCGGTGAGATGCGTTCGTAAAGAATATTGTAAACGGCTTCGACGATCGGGATCTCAACCTGGAATTTTTTGTTGATTTCCATCACGCATTTCACGGCGTAATAGCCTTCGGCGATCATATCCATCTCCAGTTGGGCGGTTTTAACGGAATAGCCTTTCCCGATCATGTTACCAAAAGTGCGGTTGCGTGAAAACTTCGAGTAGGCGGTTACCAGCAAGTCGCCCAGGTAGGCGCTGGATTTTACATCGCGGTGGATCGGACTGACCTCATCGATGAAGTTTTCAATTTCCTGGATGGCATTGGCGATCAGCACCGATTGGAAGTTGTCGCCATAGCCCAGACCGGCACAAATTCCGGAAGCAATGGCATACACGTTTTTAAGCACAGCCGAAAGTTCGGTCCCGAACAGGTCGTCGGAAGTTGTTGTTTTGATGTAGCGGCAGGCCAGCGTATCGGCCATGTGCTGTGCAATGCGGTCGTCCTGGCAGGCGATCGTCAGGTAAGACAAGCGCTCGAGCGCTACTTCTTCCGCATGGCATGGTCCGCAGATAATCCCGATTTTGCTGTAAGGCACGCCCAGCGTTTTGTGGATAAAACGCGCCGGAATCGCGTTGTATTCAGGCACGATTCCTTTCACCGCAGAAAATACGACCTTGCCTTCAAACCATTTTTGCGGTACATTCTCAAACAACTTGAAAAGAAAGGCGGAAGGCGTGGCAATGATGACAATATCAGCCGGTTCGATAATTTCCTGCAGGTTGGTGGAAATATTGATCTTATTCAGGTCAAACTCAACAGACTGCAGGTATTTCGGGTTGTGACGGAACTTGAGGATATGGGCCACCGATTCGTTGCTCCGCATCCACCAATTGACCGAAGCCACATTGTTGGACAGGATTTTGACGAGCGCCGTTGCCCAGCTTCCACCCCCGATTACAGCTATTTTCTTTTGTTTTGACATGCCTTGGAAAAGCAAAGTTAGAAAAAAATGTGAAAAGCATCCACGCCGGACAGAAAAACTAAGCGCGAAGCCTTGTTTTGGCCTGAAGTTATTTTTTTAGTTAAAAGCCCCTGAAAAAAGCTTTTCCATGTGCGCTTTTTTGCTTACATTTACGCCAAATTAGGGGGTATGGCTGACATTATTTTAGTTGATGATCATGAGATCGTAATGGATTCGCTAAAGTATATGATAGAGTCGGAAACCCAGCATCATGTCCTAGCCAAATTCAAGAGTGGTGAAGCTTTCATGGATTATTTCCAGGCAGGCAGCTGCAAATTTGACCTGGCAATCATCGACGTCAAATTACCGGATATCAGCGGCCTCGATCTGGTGAAACTGATCCGTAAAAGCGAGCCTTACGTTAAAATCATCCTGCTTTCGCAATACGACAACAATGAATTTGTGTTTACCGGCCTGAAAAACGGCATTTCGGGCTACCTGCTGAAAAGCAGCGCCGGCCCGGAGCTGATCGAGGCCATTGATACTGTTCTGAAGGGGCGCGAATACCTCAGTAAAGAAATGGTCAGCCTGCTGGTGAAGGCCAAAATCCGCGAGGAGCTGAATATCCAGCTCACCCAGCGCGAAAAGGAGATCCTGCAATTAATCGTTTCCGGCTGCACCGTGAAGCACATTGCCCAGATGCTTCAAATCGAGCCGACCACCGTGGATTTCCACAAGCGGAATATGAAGGTGAAACTCAACGTCAAAAAATCAACCGAGCTGATCAGCAAGGCTTTTGACCTGGGGATCGTAAAGCCCATCTGATAATCAATCCCTGTTTTCAATGCATTCCCGGCGAATTTCCTCCAGGTGGGACAACAATTCGTTGCTGAGCACCTCCTTGCGTTTCTTGGGATCGCGTTCGAGCCGTGCAATGTCATAGCTCACCAGCTCGTCACGCAAAATCCCTGAAATACATCCGCAGGTGTTTACAAAAAGGGAATCGGGCACCGGCTCAGCCAGTTTGACATTCAGGGTCCGGATCACATAATCACACTCGTTGAGCACCAGGTTTTCAGCCTGCATATTTTGCCGTGCCTGCTCACCGAAACAAGACAATAGCATGAAGGGTAAAAAAAATACTGTTTTTTTCATGTGTGTTTAACGGCACAAAATAACAGCATTTTTTTATACAAAAATAGCCCCGGAAATGGGGTTTTTTTGTAAAAGTTCAACGAATTTGTTTTTCCTGATTTTTAGCTTAACTTTGGCTGTTCAAACAAAAGCCTATGGAAACTATTCGTGTTGCTATCGCTGAAGATCAGCCTATTGTGCTCAACGGCCTTGCCCTGATCCTGAAAGGACACGGACAGCTGAAAGTGACCATACTGGCCGAAAATGGAAAAGCACTGCTGGATCAGCTGGAAAACACAAAAGAACTTCCGCATGCCGTGCTCATGGACCTGGATATGCCGGTCATGAACGGCTTTGAAGCCACCAAACTGATCAGTGAGCATTACCCGGACATCAAAATTGTCTTCCTGACTTCCCACATCAACCTGCCTTTTATTGAAAAAGCCATTTTGCTCGGCGGTCACGGTTATCTCTCGAAAGACGCGCAGGTGGATGAAATTCACGATGCCTTGCTGGAAGTGACTAAACAGGGCTTTTATTTCAATGAGTTTATCAGCTACGCCCAATTGAAAAGTTTACTGAGTCAAAGCAAAATCAAGCCGAATTTTGACCTGAGCATCAAACTGAGCCCGCGGGAGATCGATTTTATCCGCCTGATCTGTAAAGAGAAAACCGACCAGGAAATAGCCAATGAACTTTTTATCAGCACTTTAACTGCCGAAAGCTACCGCAAAACCATCCTGCGGAAACTCGGCGTCAAGAAATCCGTCGGGATCGCGGTCTTTGCCGTGAAGAATAACCTGGTTTAAAAAACCTATTGTTTTTTAGGGGGAAAAAACCCTAGTTTTTGAGGTTTACATTTAAGAAAAGAAGTTATTTTCTTTGTAGCTCAAATAAAACATGTATTATGGTTATCAGAAACTTTAAAGCTATGGTTGACATTCTCGCTAATGAGGATGAAAGCCTGTACATTGAGTACACCCTATTTTCACTTGGGAAATCATGCCGCTTTGACCGCGTAGTTTGCAATCACGTAGACCTGTATGAGTCCAACGAGCATCAGCTTCCGGGCATGAAAGCCGATGTTTACCTGAATGAAATAAACGGAGGAAACCCCTTCACGTTTTCGGATACCTTCGATATCCCGGCAAACATGACTTTCAACAGCGCCCATCCGTTTATTGAAGTCAATTTCTTCATTGCTGAGAAGGATGATCCGACCAAACCAAAGTATAAGGGCGGAGTAATCATCCGTACAAGTATACCGGACTAAAATTTTAGTATCTTTACCAGGATGAAAATCATTTTGGTAAGCATTATTCTGGCACTTTCCTTTTGGGCTTCCGCACAAAAAGAAAGTGCCTTTTTTATGCAGCTAAAGCAGGTGGAATCGAAGCTGGAAACGGATCCCGAATCGGCTTATAAACTTTTAAAAAAGCTGGAAAAAGATACGGCCCGCTATGCTAAAAAGGAAAAACGTGAGCTCTATCTGTGCTTTTCAGCCTACCACAAAAGCCAGGGGGATTACGAACATGAAAGGGAAGCCCTGCAACAGAGCCTTGTGTTCGGAACACCACCCAAAATTCGTTCGGAAATTTATTATAAACTGGCTGCCAATGCTTCCCGCCGGGAAGAATACCATGAGGCCATCGATTACCTGACCAAAATTTTCCACCTGAAAAAATACGCTCCGCCACTAATCCTAGCGAAAGCGGAAACCCTGATGGGCGCAACTTATGTAAATATTGACGAATATGAAACGGCCGAAAGCTACCTGCTCCGGGCCATTCAGAGTTATAACAAAATTCCGGAAAAAGCTGGTCTTTTGCACGTTTACATCAACCTGGGTGTTTCGAAACACAAAACCGGCAATCCCGCCCAGGCGCTCCATTATTGTCACAATGCGCTGACTTACCTGCCGGAAGATGATTTGGCGAACCTCGCCTTTATTAAAACCAATATCGGCGGGGAGCTGGTCGATATCCGGAAATATGATTCAGCTGAAGTTTACATTGCCGATGCCCTGGAAATTATACACCTGATCGGCGACCTGGAAAACGAGCGCAGCTGCATGAACAACCTGGCGATTATCCGGCGGAACCGGGGCCAGTTTCGCGAAGCCCTGGGGTATTTCCGGAAAGCGCTCGAAATTGACGAACGCACCGGCTCAAGGGAGCAAATGAAAGAGCTTTACCTCAATCTCAGCGAAGTGTATGAAGAGTTAGGCGATACAAAAGCCAGCCTGGATTATTACAAGCGTTATACGGACCTGAAAAATGCGCTGTTCAACGAGGAAAAGGCCCTTTTTATTTACAACGCCCGCGAAAGATATAAAGCTTCCGAACGCCAGAAACAAATTGCCGAACTGAAAATCGCCAAACAGCAGAAGGAAACGGAAACGCTGAATATGCGCTACATCCTGCTCAGCGGATCGATCTTCGCGGCTTTGGTCCTGCTGGCGCTTTTTGCCTATTTCCGGATCAAGGCCCTGCGGACACGCAATGCCAACCGCCTGGCCCTGATCAGTGCGAGCCTCGATGCGGAAGAACGGGAACGGCTGCGGATTTCGCAGGAAATCCATGACGACCTGGGCGGGATCCTCGGCATGAGCCGCATGTTGTTTTCGAACACGAAAAAAATCCTGAAACCGCAGGATGAAGAGCTTTATGAGCGCATTGACCAGCTCCTGGTATTAGCCAACAGCCGATCGCGGGCAATTTCCCATGAGCTCTTTTCCCCTACCCTGAAAACTTTCGGCCTGGTGAAAGCCCTGGAAGAACAGCTGGATCATGTGCGTTTCGCCCATCCCGGCATGGAAACGGAACTGGATGCCGATGCCGATTTTCGCCCTGACCCAGCGATTGAGCTCAACCTTTTCCGGATTTCACAGGAGTTGATCAACAACAGTCTGAAATATTCGGAAGCGGGCCAAATACGCATCAGCCTGAAAAAATCAAACGAACAGGTGCTTTTTACCTATTCCGACAACGGAAAAGGCTTCGACCCTGCCCGTGTGAAAAAAGGTGTTGGGTTGAACAGCATCGATTCTCGCGTGCAACGCTTCGATGGGCAGAGCACTCTCAAAACCGCTCCGAATAAGGGTTTTCAAGTCGAAATCCGCCTTCCTTTCCAGGCTTAAGCAGCGTTTTACCCCCTTTTCCGGGGTATGCATAAAAACCCCCTTTTCCGGGACTTGTTTGGTATTGTTATTCGTGCTTTTTTTGTGAAATAAGATTTTCACCATGGATTGTGTCACCCGAAGCAGGAACATTTTACAATTTATGAATAAAAGCACAGCAAACATGTATCGAGTTATTCCACTTGAAAACCAGAATCATTCTGCCGATAAGGCCCAGGAACTTTTAAAGGACTGGGAGCAGCAAAGTGGCCAGAAAACAAATCTCTGCATTGAAAAATTATGCACAAACCAGCATATTGAAGGTGTGATTGTGATTTCGCTCGAGCCGAATATGCCCGGCCATTACATTGCACCGCTTTGCCCAAAACACAGGGACTCCTCCAGGGAGATCCTGCTGGACCGCTCGTTTAAGCTTGTAAAAATGGGTGAAATCCAGGAAGCTTAAGCCTGGTTTTTGCTTTTCAGGGTGTTCCGCTGGTCTTTCCAGTATTGCATCAGCGTAAAGGAAATGATGATCGCCCCGGCCATTCCCTCCATGAAAAGAGACACTACCGTATGCCACAGGTTCATATCCGAGCTCAGCCAGAAAATAGCCCCTTTGTAATGCTGCAGGAAATCCGGATCAAAAAAACGGACGTAGGCCACAAAACCAACTACTGAAGCAATTACGGTCATCACATTCGCCAGTAACAGCGAACCCAGGCCCTCCACATAATTCAGGTCGGGGTCGTCCATCAGGTTTTTACGTGCCAGGCGGTTCATAAAATAAACAACGATGACGAGGTTAAATACACGCAAACCGGCTACATTTTCCATTCCTACCAGTTTCATCAGTAAAAAGAAGGAGGCGATTCCCAAAAAACTATAGAAAGCATACCTCAGTGTGTTCTGTCTCATGGTAAATTATTTTAAAGGTTATCTTATACAAGTTACGAAAAAAAGCCCTAAGCTCCAAAAAAACAGCTCATTATTTCAGCTTGATGTAAGGATCGGGCAAAAATTTGCAAGCCAAAGGAAGTGCTATCTTTCAGCCTGCTCCTGTGGATCGGGAAGCGTACCGAAAATACGGTCCCAAAACTGGCTGGAAACCCCAAAGGATTTGTCGGGGTTTTTATAATGGTGGTTCGCATGATGGAGCCAAAGCTTGTTGAGGAACCTGTTTTTAGGCACGCGGCGGTGAATGGTATAATGTATGAGGGAATACACCAGGTAACCCATCTCGAAACCCGGTAGGAAAAACCAGGTATTTTCCCACAATACCAGATAAAATACACCGAAAAAGAGCGCCAGGATGAACAGGGCCGGCACAGGAGGCATAAACAAATGCTTGTGATCATGCGGCACTTCATGGTGGTAACCGTGCATCGCATAATGGACCGCACGGATGATTTTATTCTCCCCCTCGAAGTGAAATACGTAGCGGTGCATCAGGTATTCGGCCAGGGACCAGGTGAGGACACCCGCCACAAAAAAAGAAGCCACTTTCCAGGCGACGGGATCCGGGGCAAGTTGCCAGCCCGTATAAAGCAGGGAAGTCGCTATCAGCACGTGAAATACAATCATCATTTTAGGGCCGCTGACTGACAACAGCTCTAAAACCGGATTCCGGTACATACCCTCCTGTTTTTTGGTTTTGGGTTCGCGGGTATGACCTTCTTTATCCTGTAAGATCAGAAGTATCATAAAGGTAAGGTTTTTAAGTTGTTAAATTCTAATCCTAAAGATACGAAAAAAGCGGCCCTGTTTCTTGCAAATTTTTGTTAAAGGTTTACATATTTTGGGGGTGTGCTACTGAAAATGTAAATTTTCGGGGAAAGGATGTAAAACTCTTTTC
>CBINGV010000177.1:0-7560 GCA_966250255.1 uncultured Flavobacteriales bacterium
ATGGACAGGGAATGTTTGTAAAAGGCCAGGAAAAATCCTCCTTTTTTAACGG
The DNA here is from genome assembly GCA_966250255.1 of uncultured Flavobacteriales bacterium. Taxonomy (GTDB): domain Bacteria; phylum Bacteroidota; class Bacteroidia; order Flavobacteriales_D; family Crocinitomicaceae; genus M2408. The sequence goes on from CBINGV010000177.1 coordinate 53, forward strand.
ACCAGGGTGAATCTTTCCGGGCTTTCAGCTCAGCAGGATCGATTGTTTCTTCGGAGCATTCGCGTGATTCGGAGGAACCTTCCTGCTTGAGAAAAATGGTCAGGATCACGAAAAGCGCCATCTGGAAAAACTCGCTTTCCCAGTTTTCAAAGGTAGCCTGCAGGAAATGTCCGCTCAAGAGATAAAACGCCAGGCTTTGCGCCGGACGACCAAAATCAGCCAGGAAATCGTTGTGCTCGTGCCAGCCATTCACAATCTGGCCGGTCAGGGAAAAAACCATCAGCAGCAAAAAAGCCAGGGAAAGGCCATTGCGGTAGATAAACGAATATTTTTTTCTTTTTCGGGCTTCCATCTGGAAAATGTGCTACTCTTCTCCTTCTTCCTTGTCGACCGGCTCCTGGGATTTGCCCATTTTTTCTGCATTATGCTCATCCGAATGGAACTTGTTCATGAAAACACCCATTTTATTTTTGAAGCCCGAGATCACCATGTCTTTGCCAGCCATCAAGGCTTCGTAACCGTCTTTGGCCACATCGGCCGGGTCTGACATTTTTTCGGGTTCCCGGGCTTCTTTGGATGATTCCATGCCGGCTTTTCGGAAGAAATCCGTGTTGGTTACGCCCGGTAAAAGCGCTGTCACTGTGATGCCTTTATCTTTCACTTCTTCGCGTATGGCTTCGGTAAAGGATTGCACAAAGGCTTTGGTGCCGTGATATACCGAATGCCAGGGACCGGGCGCCTTACTGGCGATGGACGATAGGTTCAGGATTTTCCCTTCACCGGCAGCGACCATGTCATCGAGAAACAATTTCGTGAGCACTACCAGGCTGCAGATATTGAGGTGAATGATGCCCAGTTGTTTCCGGATATCCGTATCGGCAAACTCGCCATAATAACCGTGCCCGGCGTTATTAACCAGGATTCCCACCGGGATTTCTTTTTGTTTGAGCTCGTTGTAGACCTGGAAAGCATTTTCAAAATCAAAAAGATCTTTGGCAATGGTATGCACCAGCGCTTCCGTGCTGTCTTCTATTTCTGCCTTCACACGGGCCAGTTCCGCCCGGTCGCGGGCCACGATGATGAGGTTGTAGCCTTCCCGGGCAAATAATTTGGCCAGCTCATAACCGATCCCGCTTGTTCCGCCGGTGATCAGCACATATTTTTCTTCGAGGTTCATTGTATTTGGTTTTTATGGTGTATTTCTTTTTTTAAAGTATCTCACTGCAATCCAGCCGCAAAGCAAAAGCAATTGCAGTATGGCATCCAGCAGGTAAATTTCATGGATTGTACCGTTCAGGGTATAATACAAATCAATTACCGGAAAGCCTACGCAGCAGCTAAATCCAAGCACGCCGACAGGCAGTGATGGTTTACCGGTGTAAAGCTCAAGCAACAGGGCCAGTGCAATGCATAAGATCAGCATTCCTACGGTTTTTACCAGCCAAATATCCGTTTTAAACCCTGTTAACCACAGGAAGCTGGGAATATGCACCAGGGGCCAAATAGCTGTCAGGAGATAATACAGCCCCTGAAAAGTAAGCACTCGCTTTCTTAATTTATCCATGTTGAGCGTTTGCAAACATAAAAAGACTGCCCAACTTCAATCAGACAGCCTTTAACTATGATAATCAGGAGGAGTTTACTTATTCTTCTTCGGCTTCCTGGCCTTCTTCGAGCTCAAGCGCTTCTACGTTGATCGCAGAAACCGCTACCTCGGTCAGGGTACGATCGGCCTGTTTTTCTTCTTCGAGGATTTCCGCCAGGATGTCGGCTGCTTCATTGATACCAAGCGTTGCGGCAAAGGTGCTGAGCGTTCCGTAGGTGGCAATTTCGTAATGCTCTACCTTCTGGGCTGCGGAAATAATCGCCGCATCACGCTGCGGGCCCTTTTCGGTTTCTTTCATCATTTCTTCCCCTTCGGAAATCAGGCCGTCCATGGCCTCGCATTTTTTGCCGACGGCACGCTGCCCGATGAGCTCAAATACTTGTTCAAGCTTTTCTACATGACCTTCGGTTTCTTCGAGGTGTTCGCTAATCGCATCATGCAATTCGGGTGCCGAAGCATTTTTGGCCATTTTCGGCAAGGCTTTGGTCAGGGCTTTTTCAGCCCAGTAAATGTCTTTGAGTTCTGCTTCAAATAAAGTCATCAGCTGGGAACGCTGCATCATGTTGTTTTTTGCTGTCGCTTTCATGTTATTTTATTGTTTTAGTTGATTGAACGAATTTTAAGGTATTCTATGCAGGCTGATGCCGTTTGTCGGGGTTGTTGGATTGGAGGATTTAGGGCTACGGTGCGGTTGAAAAGCTTTTCCGCAGCTCTGGCTGAAAAAATACAAACGTGTGGCAGAGCAGCCGGCATAAAATACACTTCTATCTATTGTTTGTTGCTGCCTAAAAAAAGGAAAACCGGCTTTCATTGGAATAGTTCCTATGGTTTATCCGCTATCGGGCCGGTTTTCCGAATGGTGTGAACACACGGAAATTTACTGGTTCATGCTTTGTTCATCATCTTCGCGGCGCGAGTTTCCGCCGGTATTGGAACCACCTGTGTTTCCGCTTCCCCTGTCGGAAGAATCGGAGCGTCTTTTGTCACGGTTTTCCCAGCTCTCGTCATTGGAGTGGGACGGCTGATTTTTATTTCCTGTTTTCATATCGGTATATTTTTGAATTGTCCTACAAATTTCAGAACTGGAACGCAGGATTGTGTTACATCCTTCCGGCGAAAAATTACACATTAACTTCCAGTCAATCAAAGGGTTTCGTCGCGATTGATTTTTTTCTGTATTTCCTCTACCTGCTTGATAAAATTGGTCACATGTGCATCGTTGTACATGCCGTAAGCATCCGTTAAAGTCCCTTTTTCGCCTTCCGATGTTTCGATGGCATAGAGGATGGAATTCTCCGCCGGATCGGATTCGCCCTCAAAGCGGTAAAAATTAACGATGTTGATTTCATTGGGAGCATATACCCGTTCCGTATCCAGGGATTTCAACCCCGCCTTGAAGGCTTTGAACTGGGTCGTAAAGCCTTTTTTATTGAGCATATTGGTACAGGAAACCAGGGTTTTCATCTCCACTTTGTCGCTTTCCGTTTCTCGGATATCGAAGCCTTCGTCCTGCGATTTATTGATCAGTTCCAGGTCTTTGAGCGGATGCAGTCCCGAAGTAAGGGTAAAGCTGCATTCGGTCACAAAAGACAGGATATCCTGGATGGAGAAGGAATCTATTTTGAATTTGCACACCGGTCCTTTCAGCGGGTCGCCTTCGGTTTCATTGTAGTTATTATCGATTGCATAGACGATGATCGTCATGTCTTTGCTATACTGGAAACGCAGGGCCAGCACTTCAAAACGGGCCGGATCATAATTTTCAATGTGGCGCGCACAGAAATCGTTCAGCGAAACGCCGGGAATAAATTCCAGTGAGATCACCCCTCCGAGGTCATCTTTGGTTTTGGTTTCAGTTATCGGGTTCATATTTTTAAGATTAAGGTGTTGCTGCTTCAAAAAAGCCGTCCCGCATCGATACAGGACGGCTTTCCGGACAAAGTGATGAAGTTTTAACTACTTGTTCTTTTTGTCCGTATTGGTTTTGAGGCCCCAGATTTCCACGTGGGCCTTATCGTCCTTCCGGTTGGGCAGTGTTTTATACTCAAACACAATTTTTTTAATGGTGCGTTCTCCCCCGTTCAGATCGATCACGCGGCTTTCTCCCGGTGCTTTTACCGACTGACGGATCGGAATCGCTTGTTTGTCGCCGTTTTCGTAATACACTTCCATTTGCTGGAGGTCAATCGGCGCTTCGGTTACTTTGAATTGGATCTGGGCAAATTTGTCGGCTCCCATCACCATGATTTCATCGCGTTCGTGATCAAAACTTACGGTTGTTTCCCCGATTTTATGCCAGCCGGTTTTATCGCTGATGACTACTTTCGGGGTTTGTGCATTTGCCGTGGTATAGCTTCCAGCCAAAGCCAACAGCAATAAGATTGCGATCTTTCTCATTTCGTTTCGGTTTAATTGTTACTGTTTCACAAATATGCGGCGGGGGTCCTGATTTTGTGTTATATTTTTTCGCGAAAATCTTATAAATGAATGGAGAAGAAAAAGCGCAGCTTTTGAAGACCAAGCGTTAGCGCCGGGATATGGAGAATTGAGAATTTGATGGCCCGATGGTCACCTCCCATAGTCCCTTCCCGATTTGTCGGGACAAGCTCTCAAGGAGGGAAACGATTTCTCCCATTGAGGGAGATTAAGAGGAGTGACAAACTTTAATAAGCTAATCAAAGCTTCTCTATCAGCTTAAGTGTTGCTTTCAGCGAAATGCCTTTTTTCAATACGGGTTCCCACAAATCGCCTGTTTTTTCAAGCCGCCGGAGGATATTCTGCATCGTAAACTGCTCCGGGCGAAGGCTGTGGGTCACTTCTTTCCAGAGCAAGGGCGTTGAAACCGTTGCCAGCGGACGCGGACGCACACTGTAGGGCGCAGCGATGGTTTGTCCTTTGCGGTTCTGGAGAAAATCCACGTAAATTTTGTCTTTGCGCTTGTCCACCCGCCGTTCAATGCTCGTGGTATCCGGCAGGCGTTTGTGAGTGAGGTAAGCGAGCAATTCGGCAAAAATCTTAACCTCATCATAAGTATAGCGGGCGCCCAGCGGGATATACACATGCAAACCGGTGGCGCCGCTTGTTTTACAATAACAGGGAATAGCAATTTCGTCGCAGATTTCCTTAATCACCAAAGCCGTATTCACCACGTCCACAAAGGAAATCTCTCCCGGGTCCAGGTCGAGCATGAAATAAGTCGGGAAATCAGGCTTCTGCCAGGTGCTGTGCCAGGGGTTCATTTCAATGCAGCCCAGGTTGGCCATATAAATCAAGGTCGCCAGGTCATTGCAGAGCAAGTAATCAATCTCCGTTTTATTGGATTTGGAGTAAATCGGGGCCGTTTTGGCCCAGGCCGGCAATTGCTCCGTATCCATATCTTTTTGGTAAAATCCGGGGGCAGAAATCCCATTCGGGAAACGATTGAGTGACTGGGGCCGGTTTTTGAGGTAAGGCAGGATGTATTTCCCGATGCTTTGATAATAAGCAATGAGGTCACCTTTGGTATATTTTTCTTCCGGCCAGTAAATTTTCGTCAGGTTGGTGCATTTCACCTTTTTTCCCGAAAAGCTGAGGGTTTGTTCTTTTTCCATAAAGCGTTTGGCTTTTTGCTGTTCCAGCGTTTGTTCTTTTTCCACTTCGCTTGCTTCCTTGTCGCTGCGCAAGCCCATAAAAACCGGGACCCGCAAACGGCCTTCGTCTGTCCGTTCCGAGAATTTGACATTGCACACCAGCTCGGGCAATACCCAGGTGGGCTTTCCTTTCATTCCGGTCATTTTTGGCCGCTCCGGGAAGGGACAATCCGACGTTTTGATCTTTTCCAGGAGCTTGTGCAATTCTTTCAGCGAAGCATCGCTAAAGCCCGTACCGCAATTGCCAATGTATTTCAGTTCGTTTCCATGATATTCCCCGAGAATCAGGGAGCCAAAAAATTTACGGCTGTTTTGCGGGGCAGTAAAGCCGGCAATCACCGCTTCGCCGCTTTGCACCGTTTTGACTTTGAGCCAGGAATCGGAACGGCGGTTTCCGCGATACAAGCTATCGGGATCCTTGGCAATCAGGCCTTCCGCCCCTTTTTTGGAAAGCTGTTCAAACAGTTTTTTGCCCCCGCCCACCTGGTAAGGGCTTTTGAAAATTTCTTTAAACTTATATTTTTCGAAAAAGGAATCCAGCAAGTCCTTCCGTTCATGCAGGGGAAAATCCTCCAGGCGATGCCCGTTGAGGTAAAGCAGGTCGAACACATAATATTTGAGCACGCCTTTATGTGTAGATGCATAGTTTTGCAGTAGCTGGAAATCGCTGCTTCCTGTTTGATCTTCGATGACCACTTCGCCATCGAGCACCACTTCGTCTTTGATTTGTTTCAATTCCGCGACCAGGCTGGCGTATAGTTTCGTAAAGCTGTTGCCTTTGCGGGAAAGCAATTCCGCTTCGCCGTTTTTAACTTGGGCCAATGCCCGGTAGCCATCGTATTTCAGTTCATAAAACCAATCCTTATGATCGATGATTTGCGTGCTCAGGCGGGCAAGCATCGGGTGAAACTCCTCCCGGAAGAGCTCTTTTCCGAGCGGAAGGCTCTTTATTTTCCGGATTTTCTGAAGATTGGCAGCAGCTTTTGCTTCAGGCTTTTTTTCGGGGACTTTTTTTTTACCGGGAGCTTTCAGCGCCGGGATTTCCGCAATGTTGAAGGACGAGCGACAGAATTCATCGCTTTTCTTGATCAGCAGCCAGTTTTTTCCTTTCCCGTCATTCATGCGCACGAGGGCAAAGGCACCTTTGAGGTAGATACCGTCCAGCACAATTTTGAGGTCGCCTTTTTCAAGTTGTTTCAGCAGGGACTTTTCGTTGTTTTCGGCCGAATCAAGCGCGGTGTAGCTTCCGCTGTCAAAAATTTCCACGGTGCCGGCGCCGTAATTTCCCTCCGGGATTTCGCCGTAAAATTTGCCGTAAGACAACGGATGATCTTCGACCATAACAGCCAGGTGGCGCACCCCGCTTATCATCGAAGGCCCTTTCGGAACGGCCCAGCTTTTGAGCACACCTTCCATTTCCAGGCGAAAATCGTAATGCAGGTGCGAGGCAAAATGCCGCTGGACCACGAAAGTCAGCTTCGGCCCTTTTTTGGCCTTTTTACCTTCCGGTTCCGGGGTCTGCGTAAAATCCCGCTTCTTTTTATACAGGCTAAGGCTCATGCTCCCGTTTTTTTATTTGACAAACTGGCTTTGAGCTGTTCCATCAGCGAATCTTTTTTGCTAGCGGCTACCGGCAGGCGCCGGATCCTGGCTCTTTTGCCGCTGGCTTTGGCCTTGATAACCTTGAGCAAAGCGCTCCGGTATTCGTCTTTGTATTTTTCGATCCGGAAAGCTTCGGTGTATTGGTTGATGAGGCTAACGGCCATTTTCAGTTCAGCGGGCTTAACGACTGATCTTGCCGGCAGGTTAAAATCTTCCGTCGGGCGGATTTCTTCCGCGAAACGGATTTTGCTCACCACGAGCACGTTGTTCATCGGCTTGATCACCACCAGGCTTTCGGCGCTGCGAAGCACAAACTGGGCCACCCCTACTTTGCCGGTTTTCACAAGGGCTTCGCGCAGCAAAGCATACGCTTTTTGCCCGGATTTTTCCGGCTCGGCGTAGTAGGAATTTTCAAAATAAATCGTATCAATTTCGGCTTCATCGATGAAATGGTTCACTTCGATGATCTTGGTTTTTTCGGGGGCGGCTTCTTCAAAATCCTCCGGGTCGAGCAGAATGTATTCGTCATTCAGCATATAAGCTTTGGCGATGTCTTCCCATTCCACTTTCCGGCCGGTATTTTCGTTGACCCGCTGGTAATGGATCCGGCCCAGGTCGCGCGGGTCGTGGGCGTCGCTCCAGACAAGGATCTTGCGGTTCTTCGCATCGAC
>CBINGV010000178.1:0-7541 GCA_966250255.1 uncultured Flavobacteriales bacterium
TGGATTTATCACAAAAAATTTGACCAGTGCCTGATTGTCGATACCAACCTGGCGATTGCCTTGCAGCGCCACCTGCTTGATCAACGGGATTATAAAACCTACCAGGGCGAAGGACATGGTTTGCGCAGCCCTTTTTCCCTGGGGAAGACGAAACGAAAGGCCAAATTTAATGTGCTCGTAGTCGTGTTCGAAAGCCTGCGCAAAGACCGCCTGCAACCTTACGGCTATGAACGCGAAACAACGCCGAACCTGCAGGCATTCCGCGCGGAACACAACAACAGCTTTTTTGTCTTTGATCGACCGTATACGGTTTCCACCACCACGATGCTTGCCGTTCCGGCGATTTTGACCGGCATCGGTCCTTACCAGGAGAAAGAAATCCTCTACACCCAGCCGCTGATCTGGGATTACGCCAAAATGCTCAATTACCGCACCTTCTTTGCCTCCTCGCATACCATGCAGTGGTACCGTTTCTACAATTTTTACAAAAATGAAAAAGTAGACAATTTCTGGAGCAGCGAGGACAGTGGGAAGGAGTTTTTCAACGACTTGGGCATCGATGATAAATACACCGTTCAGCAAGTCAGCCGGCAAATCGACAGCTCCGGGAATAAGCCTTTCTTTGGTGTCGTACAGCTCAATGCCACGCATTATCCGTACAACATTCCCGAGGGGTTTGCTCAATGGAACAGCGGTTTTTCGGATGCCTACGACAATGCGGTCCGGTACCAGGATTTTGTGCTCGGGAAACTCTTCGAAAAGCTCAAGCAAAGCAATAAGCTTGACAATACAGTTATCTTTTTCGTGAGCGACCACGGCGAATCCCTTAAAGATCACAACAACATCGGCCATGTGGACAGTTATTACGACGAAACGATCTCCATCCCTCTGATGGTTTACCTGCCCGAAAAAATCGCCCGCCGGCACAACATGTCGCGCCTGGTGGAAAATCAAAAGAAAGTCGTTTCCAACATCGACCTGGCACCAACGATCATCGATTTGCTTCAAGTGCAGCACAACCCGCAGGTGAAATCGCGCCTGGCCAATTTTACAGGCTACAGCCTTTTCCGTAAAATTCCGCAGAACCGTGAAGTGATCAGCATGAACAACAACGACATTGCCCATTTCCGCGTCGGGGTTTCCCTCGTCAAAGGCGATTACCATTATTTATGGCGCGTCAACGTTGTCCCGAACCGCGAAGAGCTCTACAACCTGCGTAAGGATTCTGCCGAACAGCGTAACCTGATGGACAGTTTCCCGAAAAACAAGCTGAAAAAGCTCACGAAAAACATGCGCAAATATCCCGTTTGCCGCAAATACCTCCGGAAATACGAACGATTTTAAAGAATGTTGAATGATGAGTTATGAGTTCCAAAGTTGAAAGTGACACTAACTAATACTGGGCAGAGCGTATAAGAATTCTCCACTCTCCACTTTCAATTCTCAATTCTTCATTTTCAATTTTCAATTTTCCAATCTAAATTGTAATTTCACACAATGAAAGTTTCTGTTTTTCTGAGTGCTTTTTTATCCGCATTCCTGCTTTTCGGGCAGCAAACCCGCATCGCTTTCGGTTCCTGTGCCCACCAGGATGATTCCCTGCTGATTTTCAACCAGGTGTTGAAGCATAAGCCCGATTATTTTGTTTTTCTCGGCGATAACATTTACGGTGACACCGAAAACATGGATACCCTGCAGGCCAAGTACGATAAGCTCGGTAGCAAGCCGAGCTACCAGGCGCTCGTGCAAAATACAACCGTTATGGCTACCTGGGACGATCATGATTTCGGCTGGAACGATATCGGCTGCCATTACGACTGCAAACGCGATTCGAAGGATATTTTCCTGAAATTTTTCAAAGAGCCGACCACTTCGCCGCGCTGGGACCACGAAGGGATTTACACTTCTTATATATATAATGATCATGGAAAACTGATCCAGTTCATTTTGCTCGATGAGCGTAGTTTCCGCAGCGATTTGCCCCTCGTGCGCGACGAAGACCGCAATGCCCTCAATACTGACGGCCGTTTTTTCTATTACCTGGATTATAACCTCAACACCAGTCCCGATTCGACCATTTTAGGCAATGAGCAATGGCTTTGGCTCGAAAAGGAATTGATGAAAAAAGCCGATGTCCGGATCATTTGCTCGGGCACCCAATTCGGGATTTCCTACAACGGCTACGAAGCCTGGGCCAATTTCCCGCTTGAGCAGGAACGCATGCTCGCCCTGATCCGTAAAACGCGGGCGGAAGGCGTTTTGTTTATTTCGGGAGATGTGCACTATGCCGAAATTTCACGCATCAAAGTGCCCGATACTTACCCGATTTACGATGTCACCTCCAGCGGGATTTCCGAAAACTGGAAGTTCGCCGCTCCGAACACCAACCGGATCGAAGGGCCGGTGATGGACCACAATTTTGGTATGATCACCATCAATTGGGCTGCCGAAGTCCCGCAGCTCACGATGGAGATCTGGGACGAAACCGACAACCAGCGCGTGGAATATACCATTCCGCTGAATGAATTGAAGTTTTGAGAATTGCCTTCCTCCCTTGAGGGAGGGTAGGGAGAGTGAATCTATAAAATCGTTTTCATTGAGAAAATCCTCCCCCTTAATCCCCTCTGACTGCCGTCAGGTAAGTCTCCAAAGGGGGAAACGGATTTTACCCCTAATCTTCAATTCCACAAAATGGATTAATCTTCAAATTTTCGAATTACCTTTACACCCATGTACGAAGAAATCATCAGGCTTGCCTTTAGCGAAGACATCGGCGACGGCGACCATTCCTCCCTGGCCTGCGTGCCCGAAAATGCACAGGCAAAAGCACGTTTGATCATCAAAGATGACGGAATCCTGGCGGGGATTGAGCTGGCGCAGCAGATTTTCCACCATTACGACCCGGAGCTGAAGGTCGAAATCCTGATCCCGGATGGAACAGCCGTCAAAAAAGGCGACATTGCCCTGCTGGTAAACGGTTCATCCCGGTCCATCCTCGCCACGGAACGCCTCGTACTGAATTTTATGCAACGCATGAGCGGGATTGCCACACAAACAAACCGCATCGTAGCATTGGTGAAAGATTATCCGGTAAAAATCCTCGATACCCGCAAAACAACACCGGGCCTGCGCCTGATCGAAAAATGGGCGGTGCGCATTGGCGGCGGCCACAATCACCGCATCGGGCTCTACGATATGATCATGCTCAAGGACAATCACATCGATTACGCCGGTGGGATCACCAAAGCCATTGCGCAAACGCAGACCTATTTAAAAAATACGGGCAAGCAGCTTGCCATCGAAGTGGAAGTGCGCGATGAAGCCGAGCTGGATGAGGTATTGGCTGTGGGCGGGGTGCAGCGCATCATGCTGGACAATTTCTCACCGGAACGTATCACCGAAGCCCTGAAACGCATTCCATCGACCTATGAAACCGAAGCTTCAGGCGGCATCACCAGCGATAATATTATCGAATATGCCAAGACGGGAGTAGGTTTTATTTCCATCGGTGCGCTGACGCATAGCTTCAAAAGTTTGGACATGAGCTTAAAGGCAGACTTTAATTAATGATGAATGATAAATGATGAGTGATGGGCATTGAATTTATCTGTGAGTCTACGAATAGCGCAGCATCCCAATCCTTCCACATTCAACATTCATCATTCAACGTTCATCACTCCAAAAATCCGTTGGTGTAATTATCCGCCAAAAATCGTTAAAAGGTCGGCGGATTTTTTGTTTCTTTCGATTAATTAGCCTAAATTTAATCTTGAAACAACTCTGGTTAATTGCACGAAACTGCAACCCCGGCCAGGTTATGAGTTCTGCAATTGACCGGACTTAAAACCAAAGTGCCATGAAAACCATTTTACTTTTAGCTATGTCTCTGCTGGTAGGCGGGGGCTTCGCCCAGGTCCTCCGACCAAACAAAGTCAACGTTTACACCCTTATTGTCGATTATGACAACCCGCAATTTGAAGGCGGAAACCTCGCGTACTACGATTGTCCTTCCTGTATCAATGATTCGCTTCCTTTTATTGTGGATTACCACGAGCCCGGCGACTTCGGTTCCATGACCTTTTTGCTCAACCCGACCGAAGACACCTTATTCCACGGGAGTATGATCTGGATGGGGCAGGGACAGATTTATTATCCCAATAATTTCAGTGTGGAAAGCCCGTTTATGATACAGGATGACATCATCGGGATGCCGGAAGATGTGCAGTGCTACGATATGAACGGGCATAAAATCACCGATCCGCAGTTTATGAACGCTGCCCAAAATGCGTGGTATGAAGTGAACCGGCTGGAAGTAGTCGAGCTGGCTGCCGAATACGGCTTTAAAACAGCAATGTATCTATATGCACCGGCTGTCGGCGCCTTCGATCCCGGATCGGCCAAATGGGTCGTATTTATGTACCGCAATGTCCAATTGAGCGAGATAAGCGAAGTCGCTTCGGGAGGAGATTTCACCCTTTACCCGAACCCGGCCAAAAGCCTGATCAATGTAAGCGGAAGTGAGCAAAAAATCAGTCATTATGAAGTGCGCAACAACCTCGGACAAGTGCTCCAGACCGGAAACCTCGATTCGCATACCATTTTACTGACCGGGATGAGTGACGGGATTTACTTCCTCGACCTGCGCGACGGCGATGCCCTGGTGCAGCGGATCCGTTTCCAGAAATTTTAAAGGATCGCAAAGAATCCAGAGGATGCAAAGTTTCCTTGGCGATCTCTGCGCAAGCTTAGCGTTCTTTGCGATGCATACAACCGCATAAGGCAAATGACCTATTTTTAACCGGGGAATCCGAACTTTAGTATATTTGCATTATCTTTGATAATGATCAGGATAAAAAATTGCGTTATGAAAAAAGTCTTATTCTTTTCGGTCGTGTTCTACATTACGTCGTCCTTCGGAGTGCTCGTAATTGATGAATATAGTGTCATTAAAGTCATTGGCGGTATCAAGCATACCAGGAACAATAAAGCCTTATACACCGGCGACAAGGTGCTTTCCAACGAGAAGCTCACCTTCGAGCAAAATACTTCCAAAGCGGCCCTGATCAGTAAGGAGAAAGGCCGCTTTATGCTGAACTCTTCGCCTTCGGGTGTAGTCAAAGAAGGCCTCCTTCCGGCAATGAACAATGTCAGCTCAAGAGCGGGCGCCATGCTCAACGCACTGGACCTGGAAAAGCACTTTTCCGACAAATACCTGGTGCTCAGCGGCTATGAGATCGAAATCAGCCCGGCGGCCTTCCCAATGGATGACAGCCATTTCTTTTTCCTGCGTTACGATTACAAGGGCGAAAGCATTTCCAAAAAATTGCCTTCCAAAGGCAGCAAATTGTTGATTGACGGCACGGAAGTACTTAAAATTGACGGGAAAGCGGTTAGTCTGAAAGAAGGGACCAAAATGGAGCTTGTTTACCGCAGCTCGCAGGATAAAACTTCCCACAGCCTTTCGGTATTCGAACCGGTGTTTGCCGACGAGAAAAACCTGGCCATGGAATGCAAGCTGATCCTTAAAGAGATCGAAGGGTTAAGCGCCGAAGCACAAAAAGAGCAGCTGTTGGCTTACGTGACGGAGAATTATGGCAAGCCAAACCAGCAAAACTGGGAAATGTGGCTCAAACAAAACCTCGGGCTCTAAATGCGTTTTTCGGCGGTCCTCTGCTTCCTGTTCAGCTCGTTTTTTGCTTTTTCGCAGCCGGAATCGCCCTATATCCAGAATTTTACCAATAAAGTTTACGGGAAAAACTCCAACCCCGAGATTTATGCCGTTGTTCAGGATCATGAAAATGTCATCCTGGCAGGGACTTCCAATGGCGTGCTCGTTTACAACGGCTCTTCCTGGAAATTTGCCGGTGTGCGCAGCGGCTCGCATGTTACATCCTTAGCCAAAACAGCCGACGGGCGCATCATGGTGGGTGCCCTGGCCGAATTCGGAGAGCTGAAGAAAACGGCCAAAGGAAATTACGTCTACCATTCCTTTTCCCAAAAAGACCAGCTCAACGAAACGGTGTGGCGTGTCCATTGCATTGGGGATGAAACTTTTTTCCAAACCGAATCGGCGGTTTATGTCTACCAGGGCAGCAAGCGGAAACAGGTGATCAAAGCACAAAGCAGTTTTCACCTCTCTTTTGAGCTGAATGAGCGTTTTTATGTCCGCCAGCGCGGAAAAGGACTCTATATCTACAAGGATGGGCAGCTCAAACTCATTGACGCCTCCGAAACAATGAAAAACGAGGGGCTTTTTGCGCTTTTCAAATCCGGCGGTTCCCGCAAGTATTTTTTCAGGAATGATTTCGGCAGCACACCGCTCGAATCATCCATTTACGGCGGAATTAAACTGCGCGACGGCAATTATGCCATCAACACCCTCAGCGATGGTGTGTACATCCTCGATAAGCATTTCCAGGTGCTTTTCCATTACAACCAGTCGACCGGCCTAACCGACAACGACATCAAGCAAGTGTACCAGGGATCGGATGGAAACCTGTGGCTGGCCACGAACAACGGACTGTCTTACATCGAATACAAAAGCGACCTGAGCTTTTATTCCTCCGTTCACGGCCTCGAAGGCGACGTCCAGGATGTCTTTTTGCAGCAGGACGGAAGCTTGTACATTGCTACTACGAAAGGCATTTACCTGAAATCAGCTGCCGGGCTCCAAAAGCTGGGACTGAATTTCCCGAGCTGGGAATTTTATGCCCGGAACGGACAATTGTTTGCCGCAACTTCCGGCGGGATTGTACAGATCAACGGCGCTTCACTGAGTATGAAGAAAGTCGGGAATTACAACAACCTCTGCTTTTTCCAGGGGAAATTTGTCCTGAGCGGGGGCAACGGCATCGAGTTTTGCAGCCCGCAGTTCGGAACGCTTTCGGCCTTGGAAATTCCGCTCAACCGGACACTCAAGATGCAGGAAGATCCCAAACGCGGGGAATTGTGGATCGGGACCCTGGGCGTGGGGCTTGTGCGGATCAAAGCCGACCTTTCGCTGGAGATTTATGATAACCTGATGGACGGGCTGAATACGGCCTGGATCAAACCTTTACTGACCGCGGACAAGGAGTTGGTTTTTGCGACGAAAGACGGCCTGCAGCGCTTTATTTACGAAGAGGAAGTGGGCCAGTCCCTCCCGGATTCCCTGAAAAATAATCCCGATTATAATCGTGGGCTTTTTGAGCCTTTCGCTACGGCAGATGAGATTTCGGAGCTTTTTGTTTTTCGCCAGAACCGGATGGCGGTGGTGCTCAATGAAATCAAAATCACGAAAGAAAACAGCCTGTATAATTCGCCTTACAGTTTCCTGGACCTCGGGCGGATCAACCAGGTCAAAGTAATCGCTAAAAACCTGTACATCTGTACTTCGGACGGGCTTACGATCATTCGCCACGATCAGAAACCGTATAAAAGCAATTTCAAACTCAGTTTTGAGCAAGTGCTCTACAAAGAGCATCCGCTTGCGCTGACAGTTACGCCGGAATTGGATTCTTACAAAAATACGCTCGTTTTCAAGCTCAAGGCGCCGTCTTTTT
>CBINGV010000179.1:0-7533 GCA_966250255.1 uncultured Flavobacteriales bacterium
TATTACGTCTTGCAGGGCACGGTTATTACCCATCCCTCCAAAAAACCGCTCAAAGGGGTAACCGTTGAAGGCGACCCGAAAAACAAACCCTTTACCGATAAGGCTGGCAAGTTTGAAGTCCGGCTGACGCTTGAGCAAGCCATCGTGGAATTCTCCAAAGCGGGTTATCAGACAAGTTATTTTGAAGAATATGCCATTCGTGACCGTCACCGGATCACCATCAAAGTCAACCTCGCGAAACGGGACAGCAAATACGATGTGCCGGCCGAAAAACCGGTCATTTATGCCTACAGCGAACAGGACCTGGATCTCAAAATCAAATTGGATGTGAAAGGCGGGCTGCATTTCAGCTACCCGCAGCTGCCGGAAAACAAAAGCTGGGAAATGAAACTCCAAAACAACCGTTTCGTGGATACCAAAGGCAGCGAATACCCGTATTTGTTCTGGGACAGTAAGATGAACGACATACATGTAAAATACGGTCCGAATGGTGTTCCGGGAACAGTACTGGCGAAAAAAGAGGTATTGCCTTTCCTGGAAAGCTCACTCACTCAACTCGGCCTGAATGCGACTGAAAAAACAGATTTCATCACTTATTGGGGCCCGCGCCTCACGGAGAAAAATTATGTGTTCATGCAGTTTCAGCTGCAGGAAGACTGCAAGCAATTTGCCGATTATGCCATCGAGCCGAAACCCGATCATTTCAACCGGCTTTACCTGCTGTTTACAGGTTTTGATACGGAGCCGGATGATCTCCAGACGGCTCCGCAGGAGCTGAAGCCCTTTGTTCGCACTGGTTTTCATGTCCTGGAATGGGGAGGGAGCGAGCTGGACGTTTTACCTTATTATGTGAGCCGCAATGATTAGGGTATTGACTTGCTTGTTGCTGGCTTCGGTGCTCAATTTTTCCTTCGGGAAGGAAGTGGAGCCTTTTCGGCCTTATTTCGAGGTGCTCTCCGTCAAAAAGGACCGCAAAATTTCACGTTCCAAATGCCTCATAGAAGGTCAGTTTTACGATTATCGGACCGGTCAGGCTATCGGGGATGTTACCGTGGAACGCGACGGCGACCAGATCCTTTTGCCTGACGGCAGCTTTGCGATTTTGATGAAGCTCAGCAAGCCCTCCCTGAAAATGTATAAACTGAACTACAACACGCTGGAGTTTGACAAATTTGAATTAAAAGGAGGCCACCGCATCAAGTTGAGGTTTTACCTTGAGAATAAAGCAGATGAACAGCCGCGTTTTGAGGTCAAAAAACCGGTAATTTATGCTTATTCCGCCAAAGACCTGGATTTTAGCCTGACCGTAAAGCCAAAAGGCGATCTCAGCTTTGTGTATCCGCCGATGGAAGCTTCCGGGAAATGGAAGATGCAGCTCAAAGATAACCAGCTCTATGATTTGAATTCGGGCCTGGCTTATCCTTACCTGTTTTGGGAAAGCCGGCAATACAATGTCAAATTCCGCGAAATTTCCCCCAATGCTTATTCCGGTGATGTGAAGAACTTCGACAATGCGTATGAAGGTTGTCTGGTGTCGCGTTCGGACCTGGCTGCTTTCCTGGATTCAAGCCTGACAGAAATCGGCTTCGACGCCCGTGAAAAAACAGATTTTATGACCTTCTGGGCACCGCAAATGCTGAAGTACAATTATTGCCTCATACAATTCTTATTTAACGGGGAATGTAATTCTTTTGCGACTTACGACATCCAGCCTCAACCCGATAAAGTGAACCGGATCTATATGTTGTTTTCCGGTTTTGAGAAAAGCCCGTATATCAAAGTCATTCCGCAACGCTTGTTTAAAATAAAGCGCGAAGGCTTTTACCTGGTCGATTGGGGAGGGGTGGAAATCGGACTGGAGGATGGGTTAAATGCCAGGTATGTGCTGAAGAAAGAATGAAAAATAAGAATTAATTAAAATGAAGAATCATATTTTAGTTGTTTTCGTGTTTTTGGCCGGGAAATTTTTTGCCGCCGACATGAAAGAAAGCCTGTCTTTTGTGCATGTAGTTTCCGATCAGCCGGATGCTTCCGTTCCAAAAGGGAAATGCCTCATTACGGGAATTGTTTACTATGAAGAGCAGTCGGGTCAATATAATTTTCTCAATAAAGCCTGTGACTCGCTTGTGTCAGCGTTTTATAGCGCTGGTAAAGGCAAACAGGAAAAAGTAGACGGGAAAGGCGCTTTCCGGATCCTGGTGGATACCAGCGAGCGCTACCTGACCTTTGAGGCCAGTATGCCCGGACAGGTTGCGTCGGAGATTTTTGAAACCATTTACCTCGAACATTACCCGTTTGGGAGCGGTCATCGCATCGAACTGGCGGTTTATTTGCCTTTGAAGTCGCGCCACATGATGATCGAGGTGGATAAGCCGGTGATTTATGCCTATGCCGACCGGGAGCTGGATTTCAGCCTGGCTTTGAAAGCGAAAGGTGATTTGCACTTCAGTTATCCGCCTTTGCCTGAAAACAAAACCTGGAACATGCACCTGGAGCCTTCCGGCAGGATGAGCGATCCGTCCGGGAAAAGCTACCCGTATTTGTTTTGGGAGGCAGAGCAGCAGGCGCAAAGCTTTTCCGCTGCGGATCTGAGCTCGGATGAAATCCTGGCGCAAAGCGAATTATTGCCTTATCTCGAAACAAGCCTGACTGCCCTGGGACTGAACCAGCAGGAAAAAACGGATTTCATTACCTATTGGTGCCCGAAAATGCTCTCCCATCCCTTTGTCCGGGTGCAGTTTTATGTGGATGAGCAATGCGCTGTCATCGGCGATTTGGAAATTCATCCCCAACCGGATGCCGTGCGTCGCGTTTACGCTGTGTTCCGGGGCACGGATAAAATTTCAGATGATTTTGAGCCGCGCAGGATGTTGTCCAAACCTTTTAAACGGGAAGGTTTTGTGGTCCTGGAATGGGGCGGCAGTGAATGGAAACCCCAAAATAATTGAGCCATGAAACAGATCAGCCTCCTCCTTACTTTTTTTAGCTGTCTCCCTTTTCTGGCGGAAGACCTGGAAACGCGGCAGCCTTATACGATTGTTTCCGAAAGTTTTGATGCCTCCCTGGCGGAGGGTCGCAGCCGGGTTTCCGGGACGGTGTATTACGGTTTCGGGAAAGAAGAAGCACTTATCGGGGCTTCCGTTTACCTGGATGAAAAAAACGGTTGCCTGAGTGACCAGGAAGGAAAATTTATGCTCGAAATACCGCAAACAACCGAGCTGCTGCTGGTGCGTTACCTGCAGGATGTGATCCGGCTCGATAAACTGCAGCTCAAATCGCAGCATCACTATCGCATCGAAGTGTTTTTCCCACCAATGCAGGATGTGCTGTTCAAACCGGTCATTTATGCCTATTCCGAAAGGCCGCTGGATGCTGTTTTTAAACTGGAGGTCAAAGGTGAATTGAGCTTCACTTATCCGCAAATCCAAAACGGGCAGTGGCAGGTCAGGACCGGTGAAAACGGGATGCTCTGCGACCGGAAGGGACAATCCTACCCGTATTTATTCTGGGAAGGGGAAAGTGCCGCCCCGTTGCGGTTTTCGGTAAAAAATGACATTCCGGAAGGCCATTTCGTGGAACGCGATTCGCTGCTCTCCTTCCTCGAAGCCAGCCTCGATCGGATGGGCTTCAATGCACGCGAAAAAACAGATTTCATTACCTTCTGGGCGCCGCGTATGGTGAAGCACTCGCAGGTTTTTGTGCAGTTTCTCGTGGATGAAGACTATGACGCCATCGCCAGCCTGGATGTGAGCCCCAAGCCCGATCAGGTCCGCCGGGTTTACTTGCTCTACAAAGGTATTTCCAACAATTTTGAATATAACCCGCAGTCGTTCGAATCCTTTGAGCGTTCCGGCTTTACGGTACTGGATTGGGGTGGGAGCGAGCTGAAGAGTGACGAATTATAAATAATTTCCCGCTTGCCTCCGTTGCTATCGGGAGATGCGTGTTGCATGGAGCAGGCAACAGGTGATTAAGATGAAACGATGAAAAAGAAAATAACCACGATTGTATTCACTGTTTTTGTTTTCCTGGGCTTTAGTCAGGAGGACTCACTGGATTTGTATACCCGCAAGGCCGGAATTTTCCCGGGTTATGTCATTGCTTATCCGCAGGGTGACCTGTTCCGGGTTGAGCAGTACATGGATGTGAAGGGCAATTACTGGGTAAACCGCTTTGTTTTTACGGCTGAAAAACTGGCCAAAGAAACAAAGCACATGGCGAAAAAACGCGTCGCGCCCTGCGATTCGATGGTGAATGTGTTGAGAAACTCGTCGTATTTAGGGCGCGAAAGCTATAAACTGGACAGTATGGCCCGGAAAAAATTGGGGTATACACATGAATTTTTTCGTTGGAACATAGAACGTGAGCTGAATATCAATTTAAACCAGTGCGCGGATGAATACCGGGAGGCCGTGCAGCCTGGCCTGGATGTGGCCCGGGCGAAAATAGATTCGGCTTACCAGGCGAAGGAAAAGCTTTACCGGGACTTGGTTTCCGGGAGCTTCAGCTTTGATCATGGCGGAATGATGACTTACCTCTTAAAGCATGGCAATGGGGGAACAGATTATAAAATTTATGAATGGCTTATCCTGAACGATACCCGGAAATTTGTGTCCGTGATTGAAAAAATGGAGGAAAATCAATTTTACAACTTCACCTTTTTATTGGATTATTTCCCGGCGGAAGGAAAAGTGGATGAAATGAAGGCCGGCTTAAAAGCGCTTGATTTCGGGGGGACACGTAAAAACAAGGTGATCAAAACCCTCCGCCACAGGCGTCAGCCCAAATCTTCCAGCTGATGTGTTGACTTCATCTCCACACTCATCACTCCTCATTCATAATTGATAAGATCGCTGTCTTCTGCATCGTGTTGCTCAAAATCTTTCACCAGGAGGGCAATTTCGCTCATGAGCTGGTCTTTTTCGCGGGATTTGCTGTATTTTCCTTCGTGGTAATCTTTTAAATGGAGCAAGGATTCCAGCAGGGATTTTTCTTCAAACGGCCCTTCCAGGTTTTCAATCACCGTGAGGCATTCGAGGGTGTCCAGGTAGTCGTTTTCTACGGCGATTTTCACAAAGTCCTGCAGGTAAAGGCTGTAGTCGAGCGGTGAATTCCAAATGGTCGTCAGAATTTCGCGGCGGATCGGCTGAAAACGGCTTTGATTCAGTACATCCATCACCATCAGCATGGATTTGCTGTCTTTGAGGTTGCACAAAAACTCCAGGACAAGCGCTTTGGAGTTTTCATCTTGACTTTCCAGCAGGAAAAGGAAAAGCGGCTCGATGGCGGTATAATCGCCATAAACCTGTAAGGCATCCAGCGCTTGTACGACTTTTGGCCCGCTTCCGCTTTTGAGATCGGCCAGGATCAGGCTCAGTTTTTTCTTCCGGGTATTTTTCTCTTCAGTCACTTCAAAATTTTTGCAAAGGTAATCAATCCGAACAATTTTCCTTAGCTTTGTGTCAATGAAACGCAGCGCCTTTTATTGGGTAATTTTCCTGCTCCTGGTGCAGTCCTGCACGGTGAATGACGTCAAAGAGCCGCGGCATCAGCACCTGAATGTTTTTACCGATCAGGTCAGTCATCAGGATTCGCTGTTGTTCGAAAAATTCTTCAAAGAAGAGCATATCCGGGTCCATGTTCATCATGTTCAGGCCGATTCCCTGCTGGAATTGCTGCGCGAACGGAAATACGATTCGGAAGTAGACCTGATTTTACTGGGCGATTACGCCAAAATTTACCAGCTTTCCGCCCGGAACCTTTTTTTGCATGTCAAATCCGATATCCTGGAACAAAACATCGACCCGGTTTACCGTTCCCGCCACGGAAAATGGTTTGCCTTCAGTAAATCGGCGTTGGTATTGGCCTATCATAAAAATGTCCTGAAAAAAGACACCATCACCACTTACCACGAGCTGATCCGGGAAAAGTGGAAGGGAAAAATCGCTTTCCAGCTGCCAAAACATCCGACGATGGTTGCTTTCACCCGCAATATTCGCTTGCTAATGAAAAAGGACGCCGATACGTTTTTGTATAAGTTCTATGGGCAGCGGAACGCACCTTTTGTCAACGACGATTTCCAGGCGCTCGAAAAAATCAGGCGGCAGGAAAGCCAGCTGGCCCTCGTGAAGCTTTCGTCCGTGGCGGACTATCAATTGCCCGGAAAAAATCGTTTTGACCGTTCGCGGCTCCATGTATCCGTGATTTTCCCTAACCAGCGCAAAAGAGGCTGCTATTTTACGGTGAGCGGCGGCGGGGTGTATCGTTATGCCCGGAACCCCATGCAGGCGCAAAAATTCCTCGAGTTTTTATCGGGCAAACGCGCGCAGTACCAATTTGCCGAAGGCCGCCTGGAATACCCGGTGCTTAAGGATGTGGAGGCGCATTACCTGCTGAAATCGTATGGGAAATTCCGCGGGCGTTTTTACAAAAACAAAAATAAACGCAGGTCCCGTTCCAACGATTAGTTGTTTCCATTCGTTTTATGATTGCCAGGAATTGCTGCCTGAACTACACGTTTTTGTGTAAGAAAATTGCTGTGCTTATGTTTGGATGAGATCAAAATAAAAAGCGATCCGTCATTGACGGACCGCTTCTTAAACCTAACCTAACCACTATTCACTGAAAAAGATTATTTATCTTTATAAAAGATATATAACACTACAAAGGTAGGCCTATTTTCCGTTTATGCAAAAAAAAATGTGTTATTTTTTCGGGGAAGATGGAAATTTCAAGCTCTGTTTGTTCTGCGTTCACAGGATTCAGCTAAACCTACTGTTTATTCGGCGTAAGCTTTGAATGATTGATGGAAGGATAGCGGGTTTATTCTTGGATTCCTAAGGTGTGAAAAAAGTTTAAAAAATTTACTTTTCCCCAGAAAAAAAGTAGGACTTTCTATTTCCATTCCAAATAAATTTATCTTTGCCGGACACAAAAAAGAAACTCAAAAGATGCAAAACGTTGGAATTTTTTGCGGTGGCTTTTCTTCCGAGTTTGAAATTTCGGTCAAAAGTGCCCATACCATCCTGAATCATTTCCCGGACAATTACACACCTTTTTTGATCGAGGTGCGCAAAGAAAAATGGACGGCTATATATAAAGGCGGGAATTTTGACTTTGATCCGTGGAAATTGAGTTTTGTGTGTGAAGGACAGGAAATCCGTCTTGACCTGGCTTTGATTTATATTCACGGCAACCCGGGCGAAAATGGCAAACTGCAGGCTTACCTCGAAATGAATTCCCTTTGTGAATTCGGGGGCGCTGGCTTCGGAGCTTTCCTTTGATAAATGGTATTGTAACCAGTTTTTGAAGGGTTTCGGGATCCCGGTAGCGAAATCGGTGTTGCTGCGCCGCGCTTCGGTACGAGACCCTAAAGCCATCGTCGGAGAGCTCGGTTTGCCTTGCTTTGTGAAACCGGCCGATTCGGGATCCAGTTTCGGGATCTCCAAGGTGAAAACTGCGGACGAGCTTTTGCCGGCGCTCGAGCTGGCATTTAAAGAGGGCGAAACGGTTGTGATCGAAGCTTTCCTTTCC
>CBINGV010000180.1:0-7485 GCA_966250255.1 uncultured Flavobacteriales bacterium
TGGCCCGTACAACCGTTTTCAGAAACCGTGTACACGTATTCACCTTCCGGCATCGTTACCGGATCAAGCGGCATGGTTACCGGTAAGCCGTCAGGCCCAACCCAGTTCCCGTTCGGGTTAGCTCCCGGTCCGAGGTAAGTAAAGAGGTTTTCCGGGGTGGAAGTCTGGCAGATCGTTACAGTAGAATCCTGTCCGATATAGGAATCCGGTAGAATCGTAATATTAATCGAAGCTGATTCGGCACAAAGCGGATGACCCACCGGGTACACATCTACTGTAGCTGTGAGGTTATCGGTAATGAACAATTCCGGGTTCGGCATATTCATCAGGGTGTCGAAAATGTTCGCCGGTGACCAGGTAAAGGAAACCGGGTAAGTAAATGGTCCTACCATAAACATTTCCGGGGTCATTGCCGGGGGAGACGTACTCTCAAAGACCTGGGAGTTTTCGCAATTCAGCAGCTCGTAGGAACATTCAGAAAGAAAGGACCCCATACCATCAAATTCAAGCATAACCTGGTCGCCGAAACTCACCGGGAAGGTAAAGCTCTCAAAGGTCCCGTCGTCGAAAGTAAAGGAATTCACCTGGACACCATTCACGGTCAGGATCAGGCTGTTCCCGTTCCAGCCGTCTCCGAAGGAGTCATACAGGTTGACCGTATAATCACAGTTTGCATTGGAATTGATCATAGAAACCAGGTTACCGGCACATACGGTTGTATCCATGAGGGTAAAGGGCAGATTGAAATCAAACACATCAACTACAAAACTGGTATCATTATGACAGCCAAAGCTGTTTACAATATTATATGTATAAGTATAGCTTCCCGGAACAGTTGGGGTAATGGTCATCAAATCCGCATCGGGAGAAAGGTTGGACGCAAAAGGCGCCGGATAGGACCAATAAGAAGAATCCATATCGGTACCATGCTGCGGAGTAAATTCTACCACATCGGCATAAAGGCTGGAGTCCAGCTGGATTGAGAAGCTGAATACCGTACCGTCGTCGGCCGCCCAGTTGTCCACCACGGTAAGCGTCCAGACGCCATTCGTAGGACAGCCTACCAGGTCGGAAAGCGGCTCAACCGGCTCATAGCTACCTGCAGGTAAAGTTCCTCCGAACTGATCGGCGTAATCCACCCAGGTTTGGGTAGAAACGTTATCAAAACAATAATTAAAGGGCTCGCCCTGTGTTGTCGGATCGGTACAATCAACATTGTCTTCCTGGACAGGAACGCCTAATTGCGTACCGCCACCACCCTGCTGGTGCAGGATCACATCCTGGCCATTCGGACAGGTCACCATAACAACGAGGTCACCCATGAAAGAGTGCTCCAGCTCCAGGCAAAGCGATACGATTTGTTCCGGGCTGGTAATGCTCGTACCGGAGGCAAAGCCGGTTTGGGTTACGTCAATACTCTGCGCGATCCCGAGTAAGGTATCCGGCAAGCAACCGTCATCAATTGTGGTTGAACCGGAGAAACCCGACCAGGTATTTTCATACAGGAGCGGTGTTGCCGTAATATTGAGCATTTCCCCGACACAAAGCGTCGTATCGGATTGACAATCAACAAAATTCGGCGGTGTTGCCACCAATACATCAATATCGGTGAGGTTATTGTTCGTACAGCCATTATTATCGGTAACAAAAAGCTGAACGCGATAATGTCCCGGAATAGCAAAGCTGTGCGTCACACTTGCGCCATCAGCCGTTGAGCCATCCATAAAGTCCCATTCGTAGTTCGCCAGTGTAAAACCATTCTGAGCAAAAGAACCCATATCCTGGAAGCTCAGCACTTCGCCGATACAAGCATGGATACTATCTGTGGTGAAACCATCCAGTACCTGTCCGGCAGCGATCGGGTCGTCACATGGAGTTACACACTGGGCGCTTCCGGAGAAGAAACCGTTGGTGTTATTGTTGTTATTGGAAATAAACTGAAAAGTCAAACATCCGGAAGTATTCTGAGGCGAACACTGGATCAGTACCCCTTGCAGCTGCGTCCCGGAATATTCACCGAGAAAGTTGCCGGAGGTTGAGTTTCCGTCGAAGACCAGCATACGGTCAACAACGGTAACGTTTGGCGCAGGGTTCTGGTCAAACAAATCGAGATCAAACAGGTTGAACGTTACGTTAACGATATCATCCGGGTTGTCCGGACAAATCGTGAAGGTTACGTTCTCATTGTTCGAGTAGCCGGTTCCACCCTGGCCTCCCGAGTCGATAATGAACCCATTACAGGTATTGAAAGTCGTACCTTCGATGCTTTCATCCACCTGTATATTGGTTTGTTGTGAGAATAAAGTATTAATTCCCAACAAACAACCAAAAATTAATAACCCTCTCACTCTTTTCATTTTGTTTTAACGGATAAGATTAACGTGCCCTACAATCACTTTTTTCTCGTCCTTATCCGGCGTATTGAACTGAAGTTTGTAGGTATAAGTACCTCCCGGCGCCAAACCTCTTCCGGCCCCGTAGTCCCCGTCCCAACCTTCGCTGGCATCGTTGGACTCAAAAATCAGCTCGCCGATACGGTCGTAGATTTTCAGGTTGTAATCCTGCGGATCATAGCCTGAGTAAAGTAAAGGCGTAAATTTGTTGTTGTGCTCATCCCCGTTAGGTGTAAAGCTGTTGGAGATGTAGTAGATTATTGACTCTTCGACGCGAACAACCGTTGTCATCGTGTCTTTACAGCCAAATTGGGTAGTGGCAATCATCATCACAGTGTAATCCGCGGCAAAATCACCCGGGAAGGTGTGTGCCGGCTCAAACTCCGTGCTGGTGCCCAGGTCACCGAAATCCCATTCATAGGATACAGCGCCTGTAGAACGGTTTTCAAAGAAAGTGGAAGGATCGATCATATCGACTACCGGACGGGATACCGTAAAGGAAGCCACCGGGTCCGGGTTGATTACGATCATACCGGGTACTGTTGTTGAACCGATACAACCGTTAACGGAAATCTGCGTCAGGGTTACGTCGTAGACCCCGGTTGAAGTAAAGGTATGGGCTACATTGGTGCAGCCGTTTTCAATTGTTCCATCACTAAACGAATAAACACACAGGTTTGTTGTGTTCGACGAGTTAAAAATCGCTGTCGTTGGCACACAGCCCATGCTGACAGTAGACGTAAAGCTTGGAATCGGAAGGTCTTCGAGGGTCAGCACAAGCGTATCGGTATTGGTACAGCCATTTGCGCTCACACCCGTCACTACGTAGTCACCTTCAATAAAAGGAACAAAAGGAACGTTGTTGCTCACACCATTATTCCAGCTCAGGGTCGGAGCACCGGATGCGGTCAGAACTGCTTCGGATCCAACACACACAATGCGGTCAACACCTGCATTCACAAGCGGTGCCGGGTTAACGGTAACGTTCGCCTGGTCTTGTGCAGAACAGCCGTTTGTTGTTCCGGTAACAGTATAGATGTATGAACCGGCAGCCGGTCTGAATGCCACACCGTTAACAATTCCGTTATCCCAGGTAAAGCTCGCAGCAGACCCTGTTCCTGTCATGGTAACCGGGAAACCTTCACAGATCGTGCGGTCGCTTCCTGCACTTACAGTCGGAATGGAATTTACCGTAAAATTGAAACGAACCGTATCGCTTACACAGCCGTTGTTATCAGCAGTCATGGAAATTACGGAAACGATAGCCGGGCCGCCCGGTGTATTATTTGCCGCAATAAAGCTTGCAATATCACCTGAACCGGAAGCATTTACGATACCGGTATTGGTATTGTCATTCGTCCAGTCGATCTGGAAAGTTGACAGGGTGCTGATTTCAATATCCGCAATCGCATCACCCGAACAAGCTGTAATATCTGTCATCGGCGTAATGACCGGAGTTTCGATGATCTCAAATCCAAGGGAGGAAGTTCCCGGACAAGTACCGGAAGTCGTATAAGTAATCGTATAGGAACCGGTCAAAGAAGAAGCTACATCAATTGCCCCGGTTGAAGGATCAATCGTAAGACCAGCCGGCGTTGCAGAGAACGTTCCACCGGACACACCTGTGATTGTTGTTGTCGGAGCAGTCGGATCATTGGAGCAAATGCTTGTTGTTGACAAAGAGAAAGAAGCATCCTCAGCCGGGTCAACGGTGATCATAAAGGTCAGCGGCGTACCTGTACAGGCGCCGATAGCCGGTGTCACTTCAATATTTCCGGAAATGGAGGCTAATGTCGAATTGGTCGGGATGTACCCGATAATGTCGCCTGAGCCGGAAGCAGCAAGACCGATTGTTGTATTGTCATTTGTCCAGCTGAAGCTCGCACCGGCAGTTCCCGTAAAGAAAATATCCGTGCTGGCGTTCTCACACACCGTCATGTCGGCAATCGGATCAACCGTAGGGCCTGAAGTTACTTCTACCTGAACCGTATGCGCATCCGGACAAGTCGCGGAAGCTGTTGTATAAGTTACATCATAGATCCCAATGGCAGAAGAGGCCAGGTCGATTTCACCGGTATTCGCATCAATCACCAACCCGGCAGGTGTGGAGGTGTAAGTACCTCCGGCAGTTACCGGGCTGCTTGGTGTCGGGTTCGGCTCGGATACACAGTAAGAAGCCTGTGCATAAGAGAAGCTTGCATCATCACCCGCATTGACCGTAATGGTAAACATTTCGGCTGAACCGGAGCAGGATGCACCTGCGCTTGGCACGACTTCGATGGTAGCCGTTCCTGTTCCGGTCGGCATAAACGAAAGGATATCACCTGTACCGTTTGCTGCAAGACCAAAAGAGGTATTGTCGCTGTTCCAGGTATAGGTGGAAGCCGAACCGGTAAAGATGATGTCGCTTGTTGCCGTATTGTCACAGAAGGTGAAGTTGCCCGGGTTGTTTACCGTTGGCGTAGAGATAATCTCGATATTCAGTGTGGAAGAAGAAGGACACATACCTCCAGTGGTGTGCGTTACATCATACGTTCCAACCGCCATCCCGGAAAGGTTCAGCTCGCCGGTTACAGCATCCACTACAAAACCAGGTGTCGTGGATGAAAAGGTTCCGCCCAGCGTTACAACCGAGTTGGGTGTTTCATTCGGGGCACCTTCACAATAAGCTGTCTGGGCGTAAGAGAAAGTCGGGTCATCATTCGGGTAAACGGTGATGAAAATATCAATCGGGGTACCGGTACAATTGTCATCAAACGGTGTAATGGTAAATGTTGCCGCAATCGGAACGCCGGTCGTGTTTTGGGTTACAAAAGCTGGGATATCGCCTGTTCCGGAGCTCGGGAGGCCGATGTCCACACCCGCAACCGGGCTGGTGGTATACGTCCAACTGAAATCAAGGCCGGTTCCACCTGTTCCAACGAGGTCGATGGCTGTGGTCATGTCGCCTTCGCATACATCCTGACTCTCAGCTACCGGGTTGTTATCTACTGTAGGAATGGCAAATACTTCAATGTAATCCACTTTGGTTTCGGTATCCGCACCGCTGTTAATTGTCAGGGTAATCGTTTTTAAACCCGGCGTGGAAAAGTTCACTGTGTGAGGACCTTGTCCCGCATAAGGGGCAACAAGATTGGCATCTCCGCCAAAATCCCAGGCCCAGTCGGTAGCTCCGGAAGAAATATCTGTAAACACAAAGTCACTACCCACACAGCCGGACAAACGATCTACGGTAAAATCAGCATCTACCACTCCGAGCGGAACAACGTAGCTTACAGAAACATCATCAATCATCCAAGAGTAATCACAGGCTGTTCCTGTAAGGGTTGCATCGCTGAGGTATACGAAACGGATCATAATGCTGCTTTGACCGGCAGCAATACCGGTAATATCTACATCTACCAATTCAGGATTAGGCGACTGGTCATTTTCAAGATAGAGGATATTCAACTGGACAAAATTCCAGCTTGCCCCTCCATCCGTGGAAACATCAAGATAAGTCTCGCCTTGGTACTGCCGGTACACCTGTTCAAAGCTCACGGTTACACTCGTAGCAGTCGGGTCAATCGCAATGGCTGTGCCATATTGTAAATAAGCAAGTTGGGTGCCGTCACAATAGAGATCGGAATCAAAAATTGCAAAGCCATTGGCTGCAGTAGTCGATTCTATAGTGTCAATCGCATAAGGACCTGAAGGACCAGCACCGGGGCCGGATTCAATCACCCAGTCCTCTGCATTCCCCATATCATTATACATTGACCAGTTGCCGGGATTGGAGAAATCGTCCGTCATGGCAATCGTTTGCGCCCTTAACGGAGTAATAGCCAAAGCAAGTAAAAAAGCGATAAATATCTTATTCATATAAGCCCGTTGTTTAATTTTCGTTTAATAGTTTTTCGTTATTCAAACCAACAAAGTTAACCATTAAACGCAAACATGCAACAAAGGTTGCCTTAGAATTACTGAAAATTATTCCATTCGTAAATTACTCTTTCACAGTTACCTTTCCCTGAAATGGAAACAGACAGCGTGAAGGGAAAATGAGCTTTTCATTCGCCAAGGGCAAATATAAAGCAAAACCGATTTAGTTCAACAAGAGTTTTGAGAATTTCACATTTCCAGCCAGAAAATGTCTTTTTTTAACAATCCAAGAGTCAGCTCTTCTTTTGAGCCTTTTTCAGGAACAAAACCATACTCCCAATGGGCTTCTGCCGGGAGACTCATCAGGATGGACTCGGTGCGGCCACCTGAATGAAGTCCAAACTTAGTGCCGCGATCGTAGGCCAGGTTAAATTCCACGTAACGGCCACGGCGTAAATTGCGCCATTTCAACTCTTCGGGAGTAAAAGCCAGCTTGCGGCCCAATTCGGCTTGCTCGGCATAAGCCGGTACAAAGCTCCTGCCCAGATCCATTGCAAAGGCGAGTAGCTGCTCTTTGGTGAGGCCTGTGTTCCTTTCGGATAAATGATCGTAAAAGACACCGCCGATCCCGCGGGTTTCGCCCCGGTGGGGAAGGAAAAAATAATCGTCGGCCTGGCGTTTGAAATCGGTATAAAATTGCGGGGAAAAACGATCACAAACGGTTTTCAAACGCTCATGAAACAAACGCGCCTGCCCGGGAATAACATAATGCGGCGTCAAGTCGATCCCGCCGCCAAACCAATAGGTCTCGCCCATTTCGAAGTAACGTACATTCATGTGGATAATCGGCACATGCGGATTGTAAGGATGAAGCACCAAAGAAACGCCGGTAGCATAAAATTCGGCTCCCGGTGCAGTTTGCAGGTTAAGCTGTTTTTTCATTTCATCGCTTACCGGTCCGTAAACTTCAGAGAAAGCGACGCCTCCTTTTTCGAGCAAAGCCCCGCGGGAAATTGTATTGGTGAAACCGCCCCCGCCTTCCTCACGTTTCCAGGCATCGGATTGAAATTTTTCGCCTCCGTCCAATGCTTCCAGCCCGGAGCAAATTTCCAGCTGCAGCCCGCGAAACGAAGCCGCAATTTCTTCTTTAATCATGGATGACTTCCAATTGAATCAGTTCGTAATTTTCCTGCTTCATGATAAAACAGGTCTTATTTTCAAAGCCGGATCC
>CBINGV010000181.1:0-7477 GCA_966250255.1 uncultured Flavobacteriales bacterium
GGTAGAGCGATTGATTTCAGGGGGGATTGAAGGAATCGGGTGATGATTTTCCCGTTTCCCAAAAATTCTAAATTTTCCTCATTTTCTTCCTTGTTTATACCCCGATTTCCTTTATTTTTTCGTATATTTGAATTAACTATTCACACGCGTGTTCTCACCCGAACGGTGGGACATTTTTTATTAAACACTTAACACTGAAAAAGTATGACTGGCTCTATCACGCTCGATGTCGTTATCGGACTCGTATTCATTTATTTGCTTTATTCGTTGCTCGCAACCATTGTACAGGAGGCCCTGGCCAATGTATTCAGCTTTCGTTCCAAGTTTTTGGAGAAAGCCATTATCCGGATGCTGGAAGATGGAAATTCGCGGGCGGCTTCTTCCCTGCCGAACCGTTTTGTGGGTTTTTTCCGGATGTTTTTTCGCCGGAAGGACAGCCACAAATTTCCCTTTGCCGCGTCTTTTTATCACCATCCGCTGATCAAATACCTCGCGGAGGACGATTACAAAAGCAAGCCTTCTTACTTGACCGGGCGGAATTTTTCGAAGACGATTATTGATCTCCTGCGCGGCAATGATTTCAAGGCCGGCGACGATCCGAAAATTCCCATTCAACGGGCGTTGAACGAACGCAAGCTGCAATGGAAACACGATTCTCCCAAGCTGGAATTCCTGAACCATGTGGTGATCAACCGCGAAACGGCTGACTACCTGCGCTCACTTTGGGCCGATGCCGGTGGCGATGTGGATAAATTCCGCAGCCTGATCGAGGAATGGTTTGATGTAACGATGGAACGGACAACAGGCTGGTACAAAAAACACATCCAGGGCGTGCTGCTGCTCATTGGCTTTGCCATCGCCATGACCTTCAACGTCGATAGCATCCGCCTGAGCGCCGTGCTTGCCCGTGACCCGGATCTGCGCGGCGAGCTGGTGAAACAGGCCGGCAATTATATCAAAAGTCACCGGGAAGAGCTCAAACGCGAAGACCCCGCCGTAAAGCAGAAAGCACAAAAACTGATCCTCCAGGCCGATGCCCTGCTGAAAAAAGATGTGGCCAATGTCAACAAAACCCTTGGCCTGGGCTGGTATTGCAAAACACCTAAAAAGCACCGGCACCATTTTTTACCGGGCAATAAATTTTGCATCCGCTCGCACATCAGCTTTTCCTCACTTCTGGGTTGGTTCATCACTGCTTTTGCCCTTTCATTGGGCGCCCCTTTCTGGTTTGACTTGCTGAATAAGCTGATGAAACTGCGGGGCACAATTAATTCCAACGACAAGGAGGCGCCGGAACCAAAGAGCAACCCTAAAAAAGCGGGGGGCGCATCCTAAACCAGGATTTAAACCTTACTTTCCTTTGTTGAGCTCATTATTGATCGCCCCGCTGGTATCGGTCGGATCGGCTTTGTCCGTTCCGGGGGCTTCCCCGGGTGGTACCTCCGTCTTTTTTGTCCGGTGCAACTTGCTTTCTTCCGGGCTCAGGTGATGTGCCGATCCTTTCCCGCCTTGATGCGAGATCTCGCGCTCCTGGGTATCTTCCATCGCGGACTTTTCCCCCACCCGCGGACTATCCGTCAGGCGCGCCGCCTTTTCGAGGGCATGCGAAGGTTTGTCTTTTTCTTTTCCCGGATTTTCCTGTTCTTCTGCTTCCATTGTTCCTGAATTTAGTTTTCCTAAAGATCGGGAAAGGAGATGAATTGGGTGTTGCATTTTTACGGGAGAGGGTTATGAGATTTTATACCCCAAAGAGCAATAGCAGAAAACTAATTACAGCACAAATTTATTTTCCCGGTGCCATTTCAGGTTATCCTGCCCCGGGAAAAAGTCCGGATTTTCAGGTAAAGCTATTTTCTTTCCCTCAAATTGAGAAAGGGAGAAAGCGGATGGCTTTTCAATGATTTTGGTCGTCACGACAACGGTGTAATCATCATTAATTGTAATCAAACCACGATCAAAAGCACGATGCAAATTCGGCGACAAGGAAATGCCATTCGTGATCGTATCATTCCGGGAATAGGAAAAAGGTACAATGTGGCAAGCGTCAATCATCTGGATATTACGCAACGATTCGATTTTCATACCGGAAACAGCGCATTGATACTTGTATATTTTGGGTATTTCCCGTTTAAAAACCCCACTGCGAACAAATACCTCTTCCTGGTAAGCCTCTTTTGAAAGGGTTTTCTGTAATTCCTTCATTCGTCCTGCATATTCACTTTGATTTTCAGTCAGCATTTGTTGCTCCAGTTCTGAAAACAAATGACTTGGTGCATAATACAACTGTTTTGTTCCCGGAAAATAAACCTGTAACAAGTGTTCTTCGAAAAACAGCCTGTTTTCCTCCTGTAAAAACAACTCAAATAACTCCCGGTCAATTTGAGCAAATGCCAGGGTTTCCTGCAACGCAGCCAGGCTTCGGATACTGTTTGACGAGGTCACCGGGATTTCCATTCCTGATTTGGTAATCAGTTGCCAGAAAGGCTCGCTTTTCATGTGATAAAATGGCAGGGCAAAATTAGCCGTGTGGGGCGTATCTACCAGCTTTGACCAGATTTCCTTAAATTCCAGTGCCAACTCAGGGCTAATCTCAATTTGCCGTGTGGTAATTTCTCCTTTCCGCACCAGGCTAATAATCGCCAGCAGCAATACCGGTTTATGCGGCGCACCTCCAAACTTGTAATCCCGCCGGAGTTTGGAAAAGAGTTTGATATAATGAAGGATCATGTGGTGCTTTTCAAAACTCATAACAAAGGTAAACTTACATTTTTTTTATATATTGACAAATACTCGCCTGCACTTTTGGCACAACCTTTGCCTTCCCATCCCTCATGAGATCCATTCTATTTTTCCTGTGCCTGAACGCTGTTTCTTTCGGCATATACGCCCAGCTGAATTGCAAAAAAAGCAGCTCAGAGCTGGAAAATACGTCTACCTGTTTCCATAAAAACGGGGCAAAATCTACGGTCGAAAGCTGGGACAAGCAAGGGCGGGAAGGAAAAATAACAGGCTTTGACAAAGAGGGAAAAGAGTTATTCTCTTATTATCTGCGCAGCTTCGCCGGGCACGCTTCCGCTCACCTGAGCTATTACGCGAACGGACAGGTCAGCAAGGTGGAATACAGCTCGGCGCCGGATGGCGGGATTCAATTTTACCAGGAATCACATAGCTTTGATGAAAACGGGACACAAAGCGGCTTCTGGAAAATGGATTACCCGAACGATTTACGTTCACCTGTAATCCGCGAGCACGTTCTA
This sequence comes from uncultured Flavobacteriales bacterium, assembly GCA_966250255.1. Classification (GTDB taxonomy): domain Bacteria; phylum Bacteroidota; class Bacteroidia; order Flavobacteriales_D; family Crocinitomicaceae; genus M2408. The sequence goes on from CBINGV010000181.1 coordinate 3,258, forward strand.
ATGGATACCGTAAAGCCTGTGGTCAAAAAAGCGGAACCGGAAGTCTTTGTACCTTACGAAACGCTTTACAAAATCACCAATACGACACGCAAAAAGATCATCCTTGAAGTGCGGGGACAAAAGAACAAATGGGTGGAGCTCAAAGACCGGGAGATCATCATCCTTCCCGGCAGGGAACTAAGCTTAGACACGGTCGTGCTTTCCAAACGCTTCCTTGAAGCCGGCGAAGGTTACAGCCTTTCCCTTTCTGCAAAAAACAAAAAGAGGGGGCAACTCAGCCTGGTACCGGCACAGCCCGTACAAAGCGGCGACCGCAAGGAATACAGCTGGATTATCCTCCGCAACGGCAAGCCTTAGTTTTTGATCACCCTGCGGGTAGTTTTCCCGAATTGGTTGCTTAGCGTCACAAAATACACCCCGCTCTCGAGTCCGTCAAGGTTGATCAGCTCGTTTTCGGCCAGCGGGCCTTCCAATACGATTTTGCCCTGGGAATTGCTGATGCTGTAAGCAGATTTGCCGCTGTTTTGCGCCATTCTAATCCGCAGCTGATCTTTCACCGGGTTCGGGTAAGCCACAAAACTGCCGGCGCTTTCTTCCTTCACTTGCTGAGTCAACACCAGGTCATCGATGTACAGCATGGCATCTTCCATGTTTGGCAGCGGCCCGATGTTCCCGCTGATGTTCGTCCCCTGCGGAATCCCGGTTAATTGCAGGATATCACGAATTTCCTCACCCAGCAGGTAATTGCCGGTCAGATCGTAATAGTACGCCTGCAGGTTCACTACACAGCTTGTCACCACCGGTGTAGCTGAGCTCGTCCCCGAAAACCAGGTGTAACGCTGGTTGAAATCTCCGCCCAGCTCATAGGCATCGCCATAGCCTGTTGAAAACACATCGTAGCCCCAGCCCTGGACATCCACGCGGGAACCAAAAGTACTGAAGGAAACGCGATTGTGACTCGTATTCGGTGTCCCCGCGCCCACGATAATCGCTCCGCTGTTTCCGCGGTTCATGTAAGGCTCATAAGGCGGAGAGTCCAGGTCCTGATCACCGTTGCCGGCAGCAGCTACAATCACAATCCCGTAATCCACGGCAGCGCGTGTTAAATCCCAGACCGGCTCGTCGTATTCGGCCGGGGCATAATCCGTAATTCCCCAGGCCTGCATTTCGTACATGATCACATCGCCCGGGTAACTGTTGGCAAAAGCCTGTGAAACCGCATTGACACGGTTATAGTCGTTTTCTGCGGTATATTCCGGGAAAAGAATCACTTCAGCAGCATCAAAGACCATTCCCGTGGAGCCGTAAGTTCCATTGTGGTTGTATAATACCCCGATTGCGGCCGTTCCATGCTCCGAAAAATCTTCCGTCACATCCTCATGCACGGTCATTCCGGGCTGGATAAACACGTTTTGCTCGTTGAATTCCTCGTGGTCCACATTCACCCCGTATTCGACATCGCGCACGGCAATATTCTGGCCGTAATAGCCCAGGTCCCAGGCATAGCCCATATTCACCCCCGGATCGGAACCAATGTAGTTTTGAAAATCCAGGTAATCCGGTGTAGCTGGCGGTATATCCGTTGGCGGCTGTACGGGTTTTGCAGCCATCAGCGACGTATAACGTACTATTTTTAAAGCTTTGAGCTCCTGGCTGAGTTGCTGCAAATTGTCGTCGGTAGCAGCACTGATTTCGATTTCGAACAAATTCCGGAGCCGGCGCACGGAAGTCGCATCGCCACGGGTTTTCAAAACGTGTTGCTCAATTTCTGCCAATCGGGCTTCCGGAATCCTCACGGCCTGCTTCAAGGTAAACGGCTGCCGGTCATACACTTCTGTAAAATGCGGATCGCTATCCGCCAGGATAGCCAGTCGTTTTTCAGCATTGCGGAGGTCCAGCGACACATCAAAGGAAACATATAGTCGTTTGGTCTGCGCCTGAATCAAGCCACAGGAAAGCAAAGACAGCGCAAAAAAGAGTACACCTGTTTTCATAAATATCAACCGTTAAGACGAAACCAAATATATTGAAAAAGAAACAGTCCGCTTCGTTTTTACATTTATTTTGATTTAAAGCGAATGCTGGTTGATTAAACGGGTTTTAATGTGTTAATGAATTAATATGCGAATGTGCCAATTGAACTTATAAAGTAATTATCTCATTAGCAAATTAGCATATTAAACGATTAGCTCATTTCCAGTCCAATTACCAGGATATCATCCGTTTGTTCGGTCTTGCCCTTCCATTCGGCCAGGTGATCTTCAATATTGCGGCCGGTTTCTCCCATTGTTCCTGTTTTTTCCAGCAGGCTTTCGCGGAAACGCCGTTTTGTGAATTTCTTTTCCAGGTCGCCGCCAAACTGATCCGTGATTCCATCCGTAAAGAGGAAAACCCGGTCGCCCTTTTCCAGGGAAATGGTTTCGGTTTCGAAGCATTTGACGACATCGTGATACAGGCCTATCGGGTAACGTTTACCTTTATACTCCGCCAGCTCACCCGTCAGTTTCCTCTGGACAAAGATCGAATGCAACGCACCGGAAAATCGCAGGACCCGCTGCCTGGTATCAAAAATACAAAGCGAAATATCCATGCCGTCCGAGCGTTTCACTTTCGCATTGCGATTAAACTCATCATAAAGCAAAATATCCAGGGCATGGAGAATCTCCGAAGGATCGCTCAGCTGCTGGTGTTTTACCGTACTTTTCAGCAGGTTGTTGGCCAGGATCGTCATCAGGGCGCCGGGAACACCGTGGCCCGTGCAATCGATGCAAGCCACAAACAGTAAGCCGTCTTTTTCGTAATACCAGTAAAAATCACCGGAAACAATGTCCTTGGGACGGTAAATCAGGAAACCATCGCCAAATTGCTGTTTATAAAACTGTGGATTCGGTAAAATCGAATGCTGGATGGACTGCGCATAATTCAGGCTGTCAAAAATTTCCTTATTCCTGTTCTTAAGCATGTTGATGGAGCGTTTCAGGAGCTGTTCATTTTTCTTGCGATTCGTAATATCGTATCCCACGCTCACGACATTTCCCTGCTCATCAAAAGAGCTGTTCCACAGGATCCACTTCTTATTCTGTTCCGCATCGAACAGCAGGCGTTCCGTGCTCAACTCCTCGATGCGGTTGCCGCGCACCGAATCCTTAAACGTTTCCAGCATTTCGAGGGCCGAATGTTCATCGCGGCGTGTGGCCCGCCACCAGTATTCGCCCAGTAATTCTTCGGGTTTGTATCCCAGGATCCGCTCTACGGAAGCGCTGATGTACACCAGCTCTCCCCGGCGGTTAATCACGATGACAATCGTGTTGAGGTTTTGTGTAATAATGTCGACTAGACTTTCTGCCTGGATCAGCATGCTTTTTTCTTCAAAGATAAGGTATCGGAAGCATGCTCCGAAAGACAGGAAAGCATCCTTAACACACAGCCGGGCTTGGTCGGTAAAAGCTGCTTTTTAATCCCTGGGTTTCAGCCGGACAGCGGAAGTTGTTTACTGTTTTTTAATGGAAACTTAATTTGAATGGAAAGCTGAGAATGGAGAATTGCTTATTAAGCTATGAATCCCCCCTCATCACTCCAACTAAAACCTCACCAAACGACTTCCTCGATACTTTTTGCTTCGAGGCTGGCTTTGGCGCGCTCGCGGATGTATTCCTTTTCAAGCGGGGTGAGCTGGTCGGAAATGCGACTGTCGGAGTTGGCCGGGTCAATGACGGTTTCGTCCACAATGCGGTCGCGGAGGAATTCCAGTATACTGATGAAATTTTGCACCAAGTCTTCCTGGCCCATGTTGCGGAGCGCTTTGATCACGATCAGCTCAAGATAGAGGCTCGGAAACTCGAGCTGCTGGCAGTTGCGCCAGATTTTGAGCAGCCTGATCTCCTGTTGGCGTTTCGAATCGAGCACGTTGTTCACATGCAGGTTGATATTCGTTTTCTTCAGCTCGCGTTTGCTGGAAAGAAGAATTTCATGGTAATTGAGTGTTCCGCGCTGGAAAATCCCGGGCATCAAGCCGATCTCCAGGCCGTTAACTTCCACTGAAATCGATGAGGTATGTTTATGGGCTTTGAACCCGTGTTTGATCATTTCACATTCCAGCGAGTCCACCAGTCCCGGTAAAGGAATCGTAGAGCCTGCCTTGAATGAAATCAGCAAATCACCGTTGGTTTAGCCCTTGATCGCTGTTTCCTTTTCGTTGGAGCCTGTGAGCAGCATTTTGT
>CBINGV010000182.1:0-7411 GCA_966250255.1 uncultured Flavobacteriales bacterium
TCAGTTTGTCGAGAAAGTTGAACAGCGCAAAGGTACTGATCAGGGAAATAATCGAGTTAAAAAAGGTCAGGCCGAGGTAGGAATTGAAGGACAGGATATTGAGCGGCGTCTGGATCTTCATGAAGAAGAAGGTTTCCGGGTCGCGGATCAGCTCTGTCGAATACCCCCCTTTCTCGAGCATTTCTTTGGCTTCGTCCAGCCCCGAGAAATAAGCGTCCAGGAATAGCGAGGGCTGTTGGTAAAAGACATCCGTAAAATCACTGGTTATGACATAATAATAATAGGTATCGCCTCCTCCTTCATAGTAATAAATGTAAACAAGGGCGAAGAGGAAACCACCAAGTACCTTCAGAAAATAAGCCGGGTAGAGAAAACGGTTGAGCGGGTTTTGAGAAAACGATTTGTAGACCAGAATAAAGGCAACAGCTGCAAAGTTATAAACAAAGAAGATTAAAAACTCATAAATGCTTAGCCCTATTTCTAATGCTTCGTTTTTCATAAGGCCACGTAGGCGTTCAATACTTTTTTCACGCCTTCTTCGATCTCAAGCAAAGGACGTCCGAGCAATTCGCGCATCTTGGAAATATCCGGCTGACGGCGGGTCATGTCCCCTTCCGGAAGCGGTGGTAAATGCACAATCCTCGACTGCGAGCCCGTCAGGCGGATGATAATCTGGGCCAGTTCTTTGATCGTGGTGATTTTATCGTTCCCGATGTTGTATACCCCGTTCACGTAGCGCTCATCCTTCATGGTATTAATGCAGGCTTCCACGTTGTCGTCAATGTAACAGAAAGTACGTGTTTGCAAACCATCGCCGTACACCGTAATATCTTCGTTTTTGAGGGCAGCCTGGATAAAGCGCGACATCACGAAATCAGGGCTTTGTTTCGGCCCGTAAGTGTTGAAAAAGCGGAAAATTGTGTACTCCAGGCCAAATTCCTGCTGGTAAGAACGGAAATAAGCCTCCCCGACATTTTTAACAACAGCATAAGGCAGGCGGGAATTCAAAGGCGTTGTTTCTTCGTTCTGCGGCAAATGTACCGGTTCTCCGTAAACTTCGGAAGAAGAGGAAAAAAACACGCGTTTTACCTGCTGATTACGGCTCAGGTCCAGTACATTTTTCACGCCCTGGATGTCGTCCAGTACCATGATCGGGTTGGCAAGCGTTCGCTTCACCCCCACTACGGCAGCGTAATGGAACACATAATCGAATTGATGCTTGTCAAATACCGACTTGATTTGGGCGAAATCATTGACATCGCATTCATAAAAAACACAGTTCGGATGTTTCGGCACATTGACCGCAAGCCCTGTCAGCATGTTATCAGCCAGCACGAGCTTGTTCTCCGGGTTTTCGAGCAATTTATCAGCCAAGGAGCTCGGCACAAAGCCTGCGCCGCCAGTGATCAGTATATTCATAGTACCTTACCAGTTAGTTTCATGTTCATTTCCCATTTCCACGCTGTGTCCATCATCTCGTCCAGGGAATATTTCGGTTGCCAAGATAATACTTTTTTTGATTTCGCCGTATCGGCATACACCGCGCCGACATCGCCATACCTCCGCGGGCCGATCTGGTAATCCAACTTTACGCCGCTTACTTTTTCGAAGGATGCGATTGCTTCCAGCACGCTGATCCCTTCTCCGGACCCCAGGTTGATGATGTCAAAATTGGTTTCGTTTTTGCCTTCAAAGAGGTGTTTCAACGCCAGGATATGCGCTTCGGCAATATCACATACATGGATATAATCCCGGATGCAGGAGCCGTCGCGGGTATCGTAATCCGTTCCGTGCACCGCCATTCCCTTCATGCGGCCGATGGCTGTTTGGGTGATTACCGGCACCAGGCTCGTCGGCACATTGACCGGGTCTTCCCCGATCAGGCCGCTGCGATGCGCACCAACCGGGTTGAAATAGCGCAGGGCAATCACTTTGAGTTGCGAAAAAACCCGGGTATAATCGAGCAGGATTTGTTCACCGATCTGTTTGGTGGCCGCATAAGGTGAAACCGGAACACCCGTTTTGGAGTTTTCGGAAACCGGCATTTCGTCCATATTCCCGTAAACGGAGCAGGAGGACGAAAAAATAAAATCGCCAACCTGGTATTTGAGACACATCTCTAACAAATTGAGCAGGGCCGTCACATTATTGTGGTAATACTTGTACGGGTTTGCCACCGATTCGGGCACGGATTTGAAAGCTGCAAAATGAATCACGCCGGCAAGGTCTTTTTCCTGCTGAAAAAAGGCTTCGGTTGCTTCCTTTGAGCACAGGTCAACGTTGTAATTGCGGACACGTTTCACGGTCACCTGTTCAATCCGGTCAAAAGTGATGGGCGCAGCATTCGAAAAATTATCAATCGAAACAATATCGTAGCCCGTTTTTTCAATCAGCTCCACGATGGTATGTGATCCGATATAGCCTGCCCCGCCTGTTACCAGAATTTTTTTACTCATGATGGTATTTCTCTCCTTTTAATATGGTGAACGCCCGATATAGTTGCTCTAAAAAAATCATACGCACCATTTGGTGCGAGAAAGTCAGCGAAGATAAGGAAATTTTTCCACTCGCCGCCGCATACACCTCTTCCGAAAAGCCAAAAGCGCCGCCAACCAGGAAGACAAGTGAACCGCTGTTGTGATTCATCTGTTTTTGCATAAAATCAGCCAGCTGCGGCGAGGTGTACTGCTTCCCTTTGTCATCCAGCAGGAATACCGTATCATTTTTCCCGATCTGGGCCAGGAATTTTTCTCCTTCGGCTTTTTTGATCTGCTCAAAGGAAAGACTTTTCTGGTTTTTGATGTCGGGCAATTCCAGGCGTTCGATGCTGCAATAATGTTTCAGCCGCCCGAAATACTCCTCCTCTCCTTCCACCAGGAATTTTTTGGAAGTTTTCCCGATATAGATTAATTTGATTTTCATGCTTATACCCATTTTGAACTGATTTTAAGGGTGGACTTGTAAAATCTTACGCGTCTCCACCCGAAATCTATTTCAAAATATTATTTACATTCTTCCTGGATCTTATGGAAAATTTCGTGTACTTCGAATAATTTGGCTTTGATCACCGCATCTTTCATTTTCTTTTTCACCAGCTTATGCAAGGCATTGGATTCTTTGACCAACGCGTCAATGTGGGCGCGAAGCTCCGGCGAATCGATTGATTTCGGGATGGTGGTCGTTTTCATGTTAAGGGCGTTCAACATCAGGTCGGAACTGTACATTTTGATCGGCCCAAGGTCGCCGCTTTCAGCCGGGTGATACGTTTCAGCGAGCACTTTGTGGAAATCCTTCAGGGCTTTCCAGGTGTCCAGCTCCATGTATTTGAGCAAAGGGCTTTTGAGCGCCTCGGTATATTTGGCGGAAACGCTTTCCCAGTTTACCACATTCCAAATGGCTGCCAGGTAATCCCCGCGTTTATTCTGGTATTTGAGGTAATAGGCATGTTCCCACACATCAATTCCAAGGATCGGAATGCCGCGGTCGGGGTTGATGTCCATCAAGGGGTTGTCCTGGTTGGCGGTAGAACATACCTGCAATTTGCGGTCCGGGGTAACGATCAGCCAGGCCCAGCCTGAACCAAAGCGCGTGGAAGCGGCCTGGTTGAGGAGCTTTTTCAGGGAGTCCAGCGATGTAAAGGTATTTTTGATTTCCGCTTCGAGCTCGGCCGACAGCTGGGTGTTTTTTTTCGGGGTGAGGATTTCCCAGAATAAGCTGTGATTGTAATGACCGCCTGCATTATTGCGAATTGCGTCCGAACGACGGCTTACCCCCAGCAGGTGGTCTTCCAGCGTTTGGTTTTCGAATTTCGTGCCGCTTACCGCTTTGTTGAGATTGGTCACGTAAGCCTGGTGATGTTTCGAATGGTGGATTTCCATCGTTTGTGCATCAATGTGCGGCTCCAGCGCTTTGTAATCATAATCCAGCTTGGGAAGGGTAAAATTCTGTGCCTGCAAGCCCAGGAAAAGTAAACAAGCCGGTATAAGGGTCAATTTTTTTTTCATAATCCGAGTTTTTACAAAAATAACACTTTTTGAGCGGGGAATAAAGAATGAAAGCGTGAAAATTTGTATCCCACCCGGGTAAAGAACAGAAGTCACAGCTAATTTTCCATTCTTAATTCTCCATTTTTAATTTTTATGGTATTATTTTTGCTAGATTCGGGGTATGAAATTTATATTCGGACTCCTCTCGTTCATGCTTGTAACTTTCGGCTCGCCGGCTGATGTGCCTTACACCGAAATCGAATCGGCTTTCATGAAAAAAAATGCAGATGCTATTGCTAAAATGGGCAACGACAAGCTTTTGATCTCCGTTCTGGGCAAAGAAAGCATTTACAGCAACCAGCAGGCCACGCATGTGTTGAAGGATTTTTTCGGCAAACACCCGGTCACGGATTTTAAATTCACCTTCAAGGGCAAGGAAAACCAGGACGGCTCCTTCGCCATCGCCAACTACCAGAGCAAAAATGAAGCTTTCCGCTTTACTTTTCACTTCAAGAAAAACGATTCGGCTTTCAAAATTATCCGGATGAACATCGAAAATCAATAAATCCGATTTAACATCTTTTATCCTGCCTGTTTCCAAAAAAGTCACTATTTTTGTGCGCAATTTTTTTGACAATGATTGAAACAGACATCATCATCAACGGTGCAGGCCCGGTAGGCCTTTTCGCCATTTTTGAAGCAGGTTTGCTCAAACTCAAATGCCACCTGATCGATTCCCTGCCGCAACCCGGCGGACAATGCTCCGAAATTTATCCCAAAAAACCAATCTACGATATCCCCGGTTTCCCGTCGATCAATGCGGGCGACCTCATCGATAACCTGATGGAGCAGGCAGCTCCTTTCAAACCCGGCTTTACCCTGGGCGAAGCAGCCACTGATATTGAAAAGCTGGAAGACGGCTCATTCATCGTGACGACCGTGAAAGGCACAAAACACCACGCCCCGATCGTGATGATCGCCGGCGGACTGGGTGTTTTCGAGCCGCGCAAGCCCCCTATCGGGAACATTGCCGATTTCGAGGATAAAGGTGTGGAATACATCATCAAAGACCCGGAATTTTACCGCGGCAAACGCTGTGTGATCGCCGGCGGCGGCGATTCGGCGCTGGATTGGTCTATTTACCTGGCCGAGAAAAAAATCGCCAAAGAAGTGGTACTCGTTCACCGCAGCGCTTCCTTCCGCGGACACCTCGATTCCGTTCAAAAAGTGATCGACCTCGCTGACCGCGGCACCATTCGCCTCATCACCGAATCGGAAGTAACCGGCCTGAACGGGAACGGTGTGCTGAACGAAGTTTCGATCCAGCACCAGAGCCAGGGCGAGATCAAGGTGGAAACCGATCATTTTATCCCGCTTTTCGGATTGAAACCGAGCCTCGGCCCGATTGCCGACTGGGGACTCGAAATCGAAAAAAATGCCATCAAGGTCAATACCCTGGATTATTCCACGAATATCCCGGGAATTTACGCCATCGGCGACGTCAATACCTACGAAGGCAAACTGAAGCTCATCCTCTGTGGTTTCCACGAAGGAACGATTGCTTTGCAGTCGGCTTTCGCCCGCATTTACCCGGACAAAAAGAACGTATTGAAATATACGACCGTTAACGGGATTCAAGGGTTTTAATTCACCTTACCTTTTGTCCATAGCAACAAAAAGTAAGCAAAAATGCAATTCCCAATCTAAAGGTTGTTTTGGCATGGTTTTTACCAAAAACGCACGCCAAAACGGTTTTCAACAGCTTAATCTCATTCAACATAAAAACCCCCGCCGGTAAAAGCGGGGGTTTTCTTTTTAAGGAAGTAACGGCGTTACTATTGGATGCTTACATTCTGGTCCTTGTTGTATTTCACCTTGTAGCTGAAATTCAGTTTTTTGGACTCTTTGCTTTTCAGGTTCACCTTCCATTCCAGGAGACCGGTTGTCGGGTTAAGATCCGCTTTGTCGAGGTTTTCCGCTTCGATGGTAATGTCGGAATTCGTCGTTACCGGGATCTGGTCCTGTACAATCACTTCAATACCGGAAGATTTGAGGTTTTTGATCTCGATCTCGAAGGAGTTGGTGCGTTCCTTCTGGTTGCCGATCACTTTTTCTTTCGATTCTTTCTTGAGCAGGGTACGTTTCACAATGATGTTCGGATCTTTGCCGAGGCTCAGGGAAAGGGTATCTTCCATGTTGCGCGGATCGATGTAGGTTTCGCCCATGTAAGTCCCGTCGAAGAAGATGTTTGCCTTGGCCGGAACCAGCTGCAGCTCATCCAGCTTGGAAATCTGGGCCACCAGGTACACGGATGGATCGATTTTCGGAACCGTGTAGTATTTGAAGTCAGCTGTCAGGTCCTGGTTTTTGATCAGTACCATGTGCGCCTCGTTGTTGGAAGCAATCGAATACGGCAGGTCAATTCGGAATTCGGCAGAGATCACCTGGTCGACCATTACCACAAACTCAGCTGAGGTACGCGCTGCATTCGTGTTCATCGCATCTTCCATGTCCATTGTGGACAGGGACTCACTCTGTTTGTAGGCCGGTGTAGGCGTGATATTTTTGTAAACCCCGCCGCTGTATTCCTGCTGTACACGGGTGTAATAATCGATGTACCACGGGTGCAAAGTCGGCTTGGTTTTGTTCATATACGGGTTATTGGTTGAAATCGTAAGCTTCACATCTTCCCAGTTCATGCCGGTATTCTGGAACACCTGGGCTTTGTAGTTCAGGTTGACTTTCCCGGTCGATACTTCGCTGGTCAGGTCGTAAAGCGGCGTCCAGCCGGCCCCGGAAACCAGGTAGGAAAATGAGAGCTTGCCCGTTACTACTTCTTTGGACGAAACCGTGATCACCAACCGGTGGACCGGGCCTTTTTCTTCTTCTTCGAGGCCGCTCGTGCTCTGGAAGTTTTTCAGTTTGTTCAACCGGGCCTGCATATTGCTTTTAATTCCATTTTTCTCATTCTTCCGGCGGTTGAGCTGCAACAATTTTTTGTTGATCTCGTTCATTTTGACGGTATAGTAATCCACCGCCTGCTTGAGGAGCTGGATGGAGTCGTTTACTTTACCGCTGCCGCGAATGGCGCCGTTATTGGCCAGGATATTTTTGGTGGCATTCAGCACATCGATTTCGTCCTGGATTTCCATCAGGTCGTAGCTCACCGCAAGGATCGAGTCTTCGAGGACGGAAATGTCTTTTTTCACTTTAAGCGGCAGGCCGTCGATCATTTTGACTTCTTCCGGCTTCGGGTAAAAAAGCGTATACTTGGAATCGAGGATCACCACGTTTCCGGTGGCTTTCACCTGGATGCTTTTCGGGTCGATCGTCGGGCAAATCCCGTCAACAATGATTTCCGTAATTCCGGGTTTCACGGTATAATTGGCCTTGCGAAACACCTGGGCGCCCTGCATATAAACAGT
>CBINGV010000183.1:0-7407 GCA_966250255.1 uncultured Flavobacteriales bacterium
GAGCCTGCTTTGGCAGAATTCTTCCATGCTGAGGGTATATTCCGCAGCATTGCTGTGCTGGCCGTTATCCAGCTCACTCATCAGGGTTGCATAGGCCGCATAACGGTCCGTACAGCTGAGCGGTTCCTCGACCTGGGCGGCACAGGGGGCGCACATGCCCTGGTAAGGGATTTCGCAGCTCTGGTAGCTGCCCATGCTGCCGCAGCCTAAACCCAATTGTCCCGAAAATGCGGCTGTATCCACCGGTGAAACCAGGGCAAAATAAATTTCCCGGTCGCCTTCTTCAAATACCTCTTCATGCGCACCGCCCAAAGCCGTGTGAAACAGGTCCAGGTAGAAACGGTTCAGCGTATCGGGAACATCATCCGTGTAATCCACCGCCGATCTTCCGGTAGACCAGTTATCACTGACTACATCCCTGAAACCCGGACCGCCAAAAGCAAAGGAGATCTCACACAAGGCCGGGCCGCTTTGATAGCATGGATCGGTTGTAAGCTTGAAGGAGATCGAGGAACGATAATATTCGCAATCGATCAGCGGTCCAGAAATCGGGTAATAAAGCGAATCCCCATCCTGGTCATATATGGTGTAAAGCCTATAATCCGGTACAAGATAGAGCGTCTGCCCCGGGTAAAAGGTATTCTGCAAATCCGTCAGCTCGGGACAGGTGTAAACCTGCGCCGTGTCTTCCCCGCAAACATTAGGTACTGCCGGCGGCACAATGCCGTCAAAGGAAAGATCCAGCAAATGATTGGTGAGTCGCTGCAGGAGCAAATAATACAAATCCGTCTGGTTTTCCACCTTCGTGGCATACACTAGGGAATCGGCAGAGTTCAGGCCCTCCGGATCAAACAGTTGCTCGTATGGAATAAGGCTGATGTCCTCGGCCGGGCAGGCGCAATTCAGGTCAAGTACCAGGTAAATGCTATCCTGGAACCAGCTTTCCCCGCGTACCACATGCTGCAGCACGGTTCCGCTGTGATCGGCCAGGTAGCTGATCACCAGCTCATCGCTTGGCTCGCCCAACGCATTATAGCTGCGCAGGAGGTAAACACTCGTGAAATTGATGATATCACTGTGCAGGTTGCTGTCCAGGCTCACCACCAGGCCAACATCGCCCGTGTCGAGGATGGCAAAGGAATTGCTCGTTGCTGTGAAATCCACCACAGCCGGGTCGGCATGCGCCAGGATTTCAGCCAGGGTACTTCCCCCATATTCCGGGATGTCCATGGATTCCGTTGCCGGCAGGTCGCCCCCGTCCAGGAGGGCATTCAGAATGTCCAGCAATTCGCGTTCCAGGGCCGGTTTTCGGTCACAATCCGCATCGGGGGTGTTCCCGCCACCGAATTCCGCACTACAGGCCCTGAGGTTAAAATTTGTTTCGACAATCACCGGGAAATCGACCGGGTCGCCGGTATCCGTGCGGCCCTTGATGCTTACCGTCATGATTGTTGATGAAACACCGCCTGTGTAGCCACCGGAAACTTCGGTAATAAACCAGTCTGTTCCCAGGTTGCTCCAGTCCAGGCTGGTATGTACGGTCGAGCTCAGTCCTGAAATTTCAATTGTTCCCACCGGGTCAATGATCCCGCTCTGGTTAACTTCAACCGTCAGGGTGCTGCCGCTGCCGCTGGCTTCCCAGGTTACGGCGCCCACCGTATTAAAGGGAACGGATTCGGCGGCTTGCATCGCCTGGAAAAGCTCGATGGTAAATTCCGGGATTTCATTGGACGGAACACTCGCATCCGTCAGTTGCCCGCGGCGGCCCATACCTTCCAGCATCGCCTGCAGGTCGAAGGTTACCGGGCAGAGGCCGTTTTCCTTCCAAAGCTCATAATCTGCCTGGTGCGTCAGGCCTTTCAGCACATCAGCTTTCGGCGCGGCAGCATCATACTGGCTATCCGTACGGAAAACGCGGGCCACTTTACTATCATAGTCCGAAGCACAAAGCGCCGTGGCGCGTTCTCCTGAAAAAACCGGGAATTCCAAAGCAACTTGTTGCGCCAGGCAGTCGGAGTATTCCGAAGAATAAGAGAAAGAAGGCACCGTAGCCAATTGGCTGTAGTTTTTCGGGCCGATACAGCTGTTGCAGATCTCCCGGTCTTCCGCAAAGGCATAATAATCCATCAGGAGCTGGTCAATGCGCTTTTTGAAGGTAATGTAGAAGCTCCTGTATTTTTTCCAGATTTCATTTTTCTGGAAATCCGTCAGGGAAGAGAGGTCAGACCAATCGTTCACCGGGTTGCTGCAGGTAGCGCCGAGCTGGTTGCCGCAAAGCACCACTTCGGCCGCAAATTCGAGCATGGATTTCCCCGAGCCATCGTAATTGCTCGTCAGCGCTTCGGTCATCAGCGCGTTTTTCAAAGTCGTATTGTTGAAGACCGACGGGCTGGATCCGGTGTAGTTATCTACGTGGTGTACCCCAAAATCATTGATAAAATAAGGGTCTTCACTCATGATACTGGTCGTGAAATCGATCCCGAAGCCATTGCTGCCCACCAGCGCAAAGGTATCGATCTCCTGCATCAGCAGCAGGTCATAGCCATCACTGCTCAGCTCCAGGCTATCGCTGCCCTTGATAAACAGTTCCTTCGCATTACAGATTTCCAGCTGGTAGAGGTAAAGCGGGTATTCTGGATGCCTGTCCACCAGGGATTGCGCCCAGGAACCCTGCCAGCGATCCCGGAAATCCGAAAAATAAAGCAATTGATCGGGGCGCACATAGGCCAGTCCCTGTCCAGAAACTTCCGGTGTGGCAGACGGTTGCAGCGGCGGACTGAAACTATCCTCTTCCGCATTATAAATAACCTCGATCACCGCAGGATTTCCATTTTCGTCCACATAAGGTGTGGAAGGACTCAGCCAGTGACCCAGCTGGAAAATACTTAACCCATCGGTTCCGCCATATTGTCCGCCCGGAGAAACATCGCCCAGCATCGCCTCGTAGGTCACCTCGCAATGCGTCAGCCCTTCGCAAGGACGGCGGCAATTGGTCAAAAGGGCATTGTACTCGTTGGTATAATGGTCTGTAAAGGCTTCTTCGTCTTCAAAAAAGGACTGCAGGCTATCGCGTTCTTCCAGGAAGTTCTCCAGGGTACCCAGCTCATCTTCGCATTCGGCGCAGCTTATGTCGCAATCGCTTGTTGCAGAGCCCAGGAAACTCAGGGAATCCATAAAACACGGGTTTTCACTGCTGGTGTATTGCCTCAGGTATAATTCCAATGCTTCTTCGTTGATGCGGATGCTTTTGTTCACCGTATAACTGCCGATGGACAATTCCAGCGTGTCATCAAAATCAAACGCGAGCCCTGTCGTTGAACCGATCTCCGCTTCAGGCAGGGTTTCCCGGATGTCGATCAGCCTGTTTCCGCAATCATCCGTAAGGCTGATATCCAGGTCAAAAACATAGGGGAAAATGAGGCCTTCCTCACACCCTTCCGGGTTGTCTTCATAATAGCCGCCTGTTGCATCATAATGAAATGCATATGGGTTGAGGTTATCGCTCACACCAAGCTGGGTGCTCACGCGTAAACCATCATTAAATGCTCCGAAACGCCCTGTAGAATAAGGCAGGTTTGCATCCAGCGGGGTATCGTGATCGCTTTGCGATGCTTTGTTCAGGAAATCCCTGCGGATGGTGCTGGCCCCAAAAGGATTATCGAGGCTGATGAAAGACGTGTTATTTGCACCGCTCAGCGCCGTGGCAACCGTTCGTCCCTGCGGGTCTACGTAGGAAACGCTGACCTGCTCGTTGGCATCCACGATCATATTTTTCTTATAACGCTGCTGGTAGCCTACTTCATAGCCAAACAGGCGGTTCAGCTCGTTTTGCGTAGGCTGGAGGTAAAAATATTCCGTTTCACGCTCGCTGCCGATCTTAAACGGGTCCCCGGCACCGCTCTGGCGGCGGATACGTCCGGTATTATCCGGCGTAAATTCTACCTGGGTAAAGGCATAACCTTCGGCATCCGGAACCAGCCGCTGCCAGTTGCTTTCCGTATGGTTGGAGGAATAATAGCGCCCCGCACCGATTGAATCGCTCAAAGGACTGCCGGCAGCCGGCGAACAAGCATTGTAAGAAGTATCTCCCCAGTCAAAATCCAGGTGGCTGTAGGGAATATCATTTACATTGTAGTTTTGTAAACCGAAATATTTCAGTTGCCTTTTCCCGATCGGGGTCGGAAGCATCTGGACCACTCCCCGTCCTTCGTTGTCATAAATGGTTTCGGCAATTACCGCTTCGTTGTTGCTGTTGATCCGTGTTACGCTTTGCCGGTTGCGCAAACTGCCGTCAAAATAGCTGGCTATTTCTTTCTTTTTCCCTTGCTCGGCATAAGATGCCTGGTATTGCCAATTCAGTTTGGCACTATGTTCCCGGGTAATTTCCACGTAAGCCGGAACATAATCCCCGCTGTCGGAAACAGTCCAGTGGTTGATCGTGGTTATACCATTTGGACCCCAGCCTTCGGCATCTTCGTCATAAGTTGAATCCTGCAGCCAGGCCTCGTTGCTCCAGAAGGTATATTTTTCTTTTGCGGGTTCGTCCAGCCAGCGTCCAACGCCCCGCACCCGGAAAACCACAAAGCCTTTCGGGAAAATGTTGGGAATGCGGTAAGTATTATGGCTGGTGCGAATACGCGTGGAATTTGTTTTGAAATCCTGTTCGCTTAACAAAACAGCCGTGGCTGCCAATTGGGTGCTCAATACCGAAGAATAATTATCGATCCAGGTCCATTCCAGGTCATAAGCTTCCGCCCCGTCAATATAAGGCCAGTTGAACTCCAGTTCATCCGTGAGGGAATCCGTTTCAAGAATGGCAAAATCCTGCACTTCATCGCCTTCGTCGTCATAAAGGCCGTTTACATGAACGCGCGGGTAATCCGCCAGGTTCAGCTCATAATAACGCTGGGCCCTGATCCCAACCTCAAAATACGTTTGTTTGAGCATCGGGTTCGAAACGGAAACATTACTCCCATTGATCCTGAGCTCCGTAATCCGGACATCGAACTTATACAAGGTATCGAATTTCAACTCATCGAAATCGGCCAGCTGCAGGTTGGACCCCAGCTGATGCACCAGTTCCAGTTCATGACTGCTCGTGGAAACCAGGCTGCCTGACTGGTTGTACTTTTTCAGTTCGAAGGTCAGGGAAATGGTCGCCGAAGAAGCCCTGTAATCCATCACCTGCTGCTCATCAAAGCCCAGGCGGATGTACGCAAACTGCTTTATGTCGGCAAAGTTCCCCAGGCCAGCATAATCTCCATCTTCCATATTCAGGACTTTACCGGTTTGGATACCGGAACCTTTTAACCTGCTGCTCCAGTGAATGTCTGCTGCAGACACAAAATCGAGTGCCAGCAGGGAAAACAGCATCACAAAAATGAATTTCGTTTTCATACCTTTATTTTTTAATTCGTTTATCGATAAGTTCATATCCCTTGTATAGACCGTCGCCCTTTCCTGCCGACAAATAGGTCTTGAGCTGGTAGCGTCCGGCATCCTTTTTGATTTTTTCGGAAAGATCCCCGTAACTGATCCGCAGGTGCGGCTGTTCATAATCAGGCTGAGTAATGCCTTTTGAAAAATCAGTTGACGTGGCATAATATAAATCCAGTTTTTTCAATTCAAATTCTTTTTTGTCCAGCGTGATTTTGACCAGGGAAAATTCCCGGGCATCAGCCGGAAACCAGATCAGCACGACATAGTTCTTTTCTTCCGTTTTTAATTCCAGGGAAGCACTCCGTTTCAGTAAAGCTTCGAAATCCAGGTCGCTGATCTCCATTTTTTTGGCATTTTCCAGGAGCATAATCCCCTCATCATGGCTGATGGCCAGGAAATAATCTTTTGTGGCAACGTATTCAAGCTCATCCATTTTCTGGTAATATCCTTCCCTGCTTTTCTGGTAAATTCCCGTGTAACTTTCCTCCACCTTATTGGATTTATGCCCTTTAAACAGCTCATAAGTCATGCTTAATTCAAATTCTTCCCGGGAAGAATAACTGGCTTGCATTTTTTTCAAAACCGATGCGGCATCCTGGGCAAAAGCGTTGAATGACAGCAAAACAAAAAGTAAAAAAAGTGGTTTCATGGTCCTTATTTTTTAGGGTTGCTGGATCGGGTTTCCTGGATGGTCATAATTCCTCTTGCCGTTTCTTTTTTGATCCGGATGAGCTGCCCCTCGTTATCGTATTCATAAAAAGTGGCATAGTTGTTATCATCCAGCTCGGCGCTGAGCATGTTGGTCACCGGGTCATACACATAGGATTTCATGCTGGCGTTGAAAGGATGGATCCGGATATCGTCAAAATAGGCGGAGACTTCAGTATCCGTGCTCACCAGGTGAATTTTGATCCCTGTTACTGTTTCCGGCATGGTAAACGAGCCGACGATCCGTTGCCAGCCATCAATGATTTCGCCGCTTGGAACAAGGCTCACCGTATCCGCTGAGCTGCCGGTGAATTCGATCTCGATCCGCGAATCCGTATAGCTTTTTACCTGTGCCGGATGCTCCTCCTGCACCCAGGCGCTCAGCCAGTAACGTTTGCCCTTTTCCGGGCTGAAAGAATAACAACAAAAGCTTTCTTTCATGAGCAGGTTGACATCTGTTACAGATTCCCCTTCAAAAAGAACAGTCGGATAGGAAACTGAAATCGTGTAACCATTCATGGTCACGAGGACATAATAACTGCTGTCTTCGATATACGAGGTACACAGGGTGTAGTTGCCCTCGCTGTCACTCGTTGTCGTTTCAAGAATGGATGTTGAGTTCCTGACGTCCACCGTGGCGCCGGCCAGGGGTACATCCGTTGACCCGAGGAAACCGTTTCCGTCGATGTCATAATAAACCTTTCCGGAGATACAATCATCTCCAAAAGCAGGTGATACGGTTCCCAGCAGGAAAACAGCCAGGATAAGGCAATAGCGTTTCATATTCCGGTATTTTAATTTCCACATAATGTTTTGTTTAAGGTCACCCTTGTGTTGCCGTTTACACGAATGCTGTGTTTCCCGGAATGGGAGCGTGTATTGACCACATTCAGCCCGGCAGCCCCTTTGAAGTTGAAGTGTGTATCGCTTTCACAGCCTTCGTAGCCATAATCTTCAAAGCCGTCAAAACCGATCTCTTTATAGGCAGTATTGGCCCCCACAGCGATCGGCATGGAATGGTTGTAACCATATACAGCCGCAGAATAGCGGTTTAAGGCATCTTTGTTTTCGAGTTCGTTGCCATAAGGGCTGAATTTGCTGACACTTGAAACATACGTCCAGTTCGCCGGGTTAACCGAGATGCCGCCATTCATGCTATAAAAAGGCGAAAAATGATTAAAAAAGCCATCCATACGAGGTGAAGCAGAGTTTGCAGTAGCTGTCCTGCCCCCCAGGTAAGTATAGGACCTCAAAGCGCGC
>CBINGV010000184.1:0-7389 GCA_966250255.1 uncultured Flavobacteriales bacterium
TCAATCAGCTGGAATTTGCCCGGAATCGGCGCACGGTTCGTGTAATCGTAGACAATCCCGTCAAAATAAAGCGTTTTCGTCGGACGCAGATGCTCCGGCATAATGAAGTAGTAAATGTCCAAATCACCGAAGCCGCCTTCGCGGTTGGAAGCGAAAAAGCCGATTTCTCCGTCCGGGCTCACCATCAGCGAGTTTTCATCGGCCTGTGTGTTGATCGGATAACCGAGGTTCTCCGGTTTGGACCAATTTCCGTTATCATCCAGGCGGGTGACAAAGAGGTCAAGTCCGCCCAGGCCCTGGTGTCCGCGCGAAGCAAAATACAGGGTGCGCCCATCCGGGTGGATCAGGACAGATTCCTCCTCGAAAGGTGAATTCACATGATCCGGCAATTTTTTCGCGGTGCTCCAGCTGCCGTCATCAAGCATGGTTGAGGTATAAATATCGGAGGAACGCGCACCTCCTTGTCCCCTCGTTCCGCGGATGAAATAAATCGTTTTCCCGTCGGATGAAAGCGAAGGCTGGGTTTCCCAGTTAGCCGTATTGAGGGCTCCCGGTATATTTACCGGGTTTTGCCAGCGGGAACCGATGCGTTTGGTGATAAACAAGTCACAGCTTCCGCGGCCAACGCGACCGGCTCCGTAATCCGTTCCCGACGCATCCGGGCAACCGACGAAAATGAGCGTTCTTCCATCGGCAGCAATGGTTGGAGCCCCTTCGTTATTGACCGTATTGATGTTCTGCGGCATCGGCTCGGCCTTCATCCAGATGTTATTTTCGCTCAGGTGGGAAATGTAAAAATCTTCCTGTTCCTTAAATGATCCTGCCACGCGGGAATCTTCAATACGCCGTGTAAAAAGGATCGTTCTTCCGTCGACGGTAATCGTCGGAAAATACTCCGGATCGGCGGTGTTGATTCCCGGACCGATATTGATCGGCTTGAAATTCGTTGGGTTTTGCATCGCCTTTGCGGCAAATTCGCTGGATGCGTAAATTTCGTTGGCTTTTTTCAGCAAATCCGGGTTCGCGTTGCGGTTTCGCATGAACAAATCCATCATTTCCATTGCCCCTTTGTAATCGCCTTCGGTATATTTCAGGTTTCCCAAAAAGAAAAGCGTTCCCCCGGAAGGACTGTGATTCGGATTGATGCGCAGGGCTTCCTCGTAATGCTTGATCGCCTCGGCATTCATCCCGGAATATTCGTAAAACTCG
The DNA here is from genome assembly GCA_966250255.1 of uncultured Flavobacteriales bacterium. Taxonomy (GTDB): domain Bacteria; phylum Bacteroidota; class Bacteroidia; order Flavobacteriales_D; family Crocinitomicaceae; genus M2408. The sequence continues at coordinate 1,210 of CBINGV010000184.1, forward strand.
GCAATGAGCAAATGCGCCTCCCAGAATTCGGGTGCTTTTTCGATTGCTCCTTTCAGCTCGGCGATTCCGAGTGCATAGTTCGGGCGGCCATTCACCGGATTTTCGCTTGGCAGGCGCTGTGCTTTTTCAAAGGCCTTAATCGCCTTGGAATTGGTTGTGGAATAACGCGGTTGAGCCGTAACGCAGGAAATCTGGATAAAAATCAGCGCCAGGAGTAAGGAAAATCTGAACATTAATTTCTTCATGGTTTTATGGTATATTCATGTATTTGTGTGTCTGCAGGGAAATCTTCCAGGAGGGGTTTTCCTTCACATAGTCAATGATCATCGGCAAAAACCGTTCCTGTTTTGACCATTCGGTTTGCATATATTTCAGGGCAGCGGAATTGACGCGCTGCGCATGTCCTTCCGCCCAGGAAAAATCAGAGGGGTGTGCAATGATCACTTTGATCTCATCCGCTTTTTCATAAGCCTCTTCACAAGGCTGTTTGAATTTTTTCGGGGAAAAGCAGTACCAGTCGATGTGGCCCTGCAAAGGATAGCAGCCCGAGGTTTCCATTGCAATTTCAACCCGCAGCGCCTTGAGCTTGGCTGTCAGGGTGCGTAAATCATACATGGCAGGCTCACCGCCGGTAATGACCACGAAATCCGTCCCGGAAGTTTTTACGGCTGCTACCAGCTCATCGATTTTCACCAAAGGATGATCGCCGGCGTTCCAGCTTTCTTTGACATCGCACCACACACAACCAACGTCGCAACCCGCCAAACGGATAAAATAAGCCGCACGGCCCGAATTTTTGCCTTCGCCCTGGATGGTGTAAAACTGCTCCATTACGGGGAGCTCAAGTGTGGTATCTACTTCACTGATGGTCATTACCACAAAGATAATAAAGTTCAGTGAGTTTGAACGGAAGCCTTTTCTTAATTTACTTTTTTCCGTACCTGATCCGGTAACGCAGGAAAAACTCGAGTGCCCCGCTGCCGCTGGAAGCCACGCTCAGGGAAGACGTATTGAGGTCGTAAGCCGCTCCAACGGTGAAATCTTTCACATCAAAGGTCAGGTTGACCAGCAAGGCATCCCCGGTGCGGTAATACAAGCCCAGGGAAATCCCGCTTTGCTCCCAGCTGTCGTCAGAAGTGGCGGAGCCTTTGAGTAAATACCTGAAGTTGGAGCCAAAGGTAATTTCGCGGTTCGGCCCCTGGAAAAAGAGGTAAAAAGCCGGCGCAACTGAAAAATCATCGCTGGTATTGTGGACGTATTGCCCATGGACCAGCACCTTGCGGTACAAGCGGTCTTCAATTGCCAGGAAATTGATCTTCTGGGCACCCAGGTGGTGGAAGGCAAGACCCAGCGAGAGCCTGTTGCGTTTGGATAAAACCTCCTGGAAATAAATCCCGGCTGCCACATCAAAACGACTGACGCTCAGCTGGTCATTCACAATGGTTTCATTGTTCGACAGGTTGGTGTTGAATTCCGTCCCTGTCCATTGGTTGTCCCAGCTCAGTTTGTCCGGGTCCAGACTGCGCTGATACCAGGCCGGCTGTAAACCGAAAGCCAGGTACCTCGTTTTTTCGAGCTTGAGCGCATAATTGAGCGGCAGGGCAATCTCGTTGATTTTATAACGTCCGTCACCGGAAACGTCATTGAGAAAATTGACCCCGCCTCCAAAGAAGCCTTGGCTCTCATACATGCGCCAGTCAGCGCCGAAGGTGGTTGTTTTATACGGATTATCAGAAATGCTCCCCCATTGGGTGCGGTAATTCGAAAAGAGCTGAATACCTGAAAACCCTGCCGCAGCCGGGTTCATGTAAACCGGCGATTCGGAAAACATTGAAAAATGCTTGTCTTGCTGTGCCCATGAAAACGAGGCGGATGCCAGTACGACTGTCAAAAATAAAATTCTCTTCTCCATAATATCCCGTTTTACCTGATCAGAGTTGTATTTCCTTTGAGAACACCACCGCTACCTCCTTCAAATGTATATTCCACGACCCAGACAAACACACCCGGGTTTTCTTCCTTGCCCTTGTATTTTCCATCCCAGCCGACATCCTGGTCGTCGCTTTCAAACACTTTTTCACCGTAGCGGTTGTAGATGCTGAACACCAGGCTTTGAATGTTCCCACCTTTCACGAAGAGCACATCGTTGTTGCCGTCATTATCCGGTGAAAAAGCGGAAGGAACGCCAATGCTTTCCGAATCGCAGTCCGTCACCACGATAGCAATGCTTGCCGTATTCCGGCAGGTGTTTGCCGCTGTCCCGGTGACCGTATAGGTAAAGCTTCCGGCCGGAACAAAGGGAATCCCGTTTACCGCGCCGTTATCCCAGCTGTAGCTCACCGCACCGCCCCCCAGGAGGATCACGGAATCGCCTTCGCACACCGTAGCGGAAGGCAAAGCCGAAGCTGTAACAGGCGGCAAGGCGTTAACAGTAATGACAATCGTGGTATCATCCGACAGGCTGCCGTCCGTTACCGTCAGGGTGACGTTGTGTGTTCCCGGAGTATTAAAACAAACTGTTCCCGGGTTTTGGGAAGCCGAAGCGTTTGGTGTGCCATTGGCAAATTGCCAGCCCCAACCCGTAATTGCCGTTGCGCCGGCCGAGCTGTTTTCGGTAAAGGTGATGCAATCGCCTGCACAAATGACCGTTTCGGAAGGCGTGAAAGAAGCTTCCAGCTCCGGCTCGCCGCAAGGGTTCCCAAAACTGTAAGTATTCGGCAAACCGAGCATACCAAAGGTCAGGAGGTTGCCCCCGTCGGAAACATCAAAACCATTCGGATCGAAATTGCAGCCTGCTCCCAGGACATCCGGCGAAGCAACCACGCCCAGGAAAGGCATGTTGAACCGGCAAACATAAATCCGGCCGTCAGGTCCCATACGGACCGCCCGCACCTGGGCGCCCTCGTTGAAATCGGTGTAAATTGTCTGCTGCGAGGCTTCAATCAGCGCAGCCGTTGTTTGCGAAAGGTCAAACTGCAAGAGCTTATCTACCGATGAAACGTAGAGCACCTGGTCATTGGGTGATAACTCCAAGCCATAAGGCCGGGTAACGCCGTTGATCACGATGGCATTGGACACCATGCCTGTTGCATTGTCAAAATCCACGATATCGATCAGGTCGAGGCCATAACTCGCCATAACCATTTTATTTCCTGCATGATTGGCCGTCAGCCAGCCGTAACCACGGTTTCCGTTCGGGTCGGCAGCTGCTGTGACCGCTGTCCCGGCGGACGAAACTACGGGCGTAGATCCCAGGCCCGAAGCGTCAAGCAACCACACGCGGTAATTGCTGCTTCCAGCAGCTGACTGATCGTGGGTTACAATCCACCAGTCGACGTTGTTGCAATGGCGGATGGCCGTTATTTTTTCGCAGGTAATCGGTGCCCGGGAAGGCATCGGTGCATTTTTGGAGGCCAGTATCACGTCTCCCACCCCACCGTTCAGGCTCATATCGACCACGGAATAGCTCAGGTTGCTTCCCTGGTCGGGTGGTACGGTAAAGAGGTAATACAAGGTCGTGCTGCCAGGCTGCTGCACGATCATCGCCGACTGGCTGGTGCTGATATCGCCGGTTAGCCCGGTTCCATTGGGCATGAGGCTATTGTTACGATCCCAGACACTCATCCCGTCAGTATAAAAAAGCAACACCCCGTTTTCATCGGAAATGGAAGCTGTTCCTTCACTGGTGTTCAACTGGCTGTTAGCTATGGGTACTGGCGTACCGCCGTTAAAATCGATGCCTGCATTAAAGCCAAAATGCCAGTGATTGAAGATATTTCCCTGGCTGAAGCCAAATGCGGCCGCGAAACATACAAAAAATAGAATCCGGATTTTCATAGGCAGTTTGTTAATCTTATTTCCCGTAAAAAAACAGCCGGGCTTTTCTTAAACCTATTTAGCCTAAGAAGCGAAAAAAAATCCGAAACGAGCGAATTACCGGGAACGGTAAAATCACAGGAAGTGGAAAAAACAAAGGGATTTGAATGTTTATAAAAGTTCCTCATGCAGCAGTTATTTTACATTGAGGTGTTTTAGCTTAACAATACTAAGTATAAAATACGGGAAATGCAAATTTTGAGGAAATTATTATTCAGCGCATACTATTTGAATCACAAAATAAGGCTTGTAATCAATCAGATACTCTAAAAAAGGCAGCAAATCCGCGTTGTTTTTCCGCTTAAGAAATTTTAGCCCGGAATGAACAGCTTTTTTAAAAATTCCTGCTTTTGCGCCGCCGTCCATTTATCGGTGATGCTGACGGATGCGTTGCACACATTCCCGTTTTTTTCGCCGATCAGGAAATAAGTATCCATGTTCTGGGTGGCGGTTCTTCCGTAAATCCGGTAAATCATATACTTGTCGGTTTCATTTTCCTCCAGGATTTCCCGCTCCAGCCCATAAGCATCGACCAGGTATTTCGAATCCCATTCGTAAAAGGCTTTGACAAAGTCCATTTCTTTTTTAGCGCCCGAAGGATTGAACTCGTATTGATCGTAACGGTTAAATGCAATGGCTATTTCAATGGAATCCCGGTTGACAAAAAATTGCTGATTACTGACTGTATTGTAATGGGTTTTGCTCCACTTACCTTGAATGGAAACCGCGCCCAGGGGAATAATCGCATAATCGGTGCGGTCAGCTTCTTCCCGGTAGGTATAGCTTTCAAGCACACTCGTTCTCGGTGAAACACAACTTACCAGAAGGAGGATTAAAACAGCGAGCAGATAATTTCTTTTTTTCATGTTGGCTTATTTTCAGTGATTGCTGTAAAGTTACTATTTTTTTTGTGAGAAAAGAGAATTACCTGGTTACGCCTGATACTTTTTCACTTCGTGGCTGCTTCGCGGTGGTTTGATCCAAAAAGGTCAAGAACGCTTTTAGAAGCATCTCTGCGAGCCCGTTCAAAAGCGTTCGTTGTCTTTGTTTTTCATCCGAATTTCAAACTGATTTGCAAACAAACTTATCTTTCAAAAACTAATTTTGTGAAGCAATCTCCGCAGCTCGATCACCCATATGAATCACTTTTACCTATTTCACGGCTGTCACGCAGGCTTTCAGCCAATCCAGGGAGCTGGTCAAAGGCAGGACATTTATCTGAGTCTGCTGGTGGAGCAAGCTTTCCAGCTCGTTTTCCGTCAGGATGCTCCAGTGGTCGGCTTTGGGAATTTCAAGGTAGGTGGCATTTCCCGGATGGTACTGGTTGACTGTTTCGGCAATCATCCGGTGCTCGGCGGCCGAGGACACAAAATCGGAAGAGCCATGGAGCGCCAGGACTTTGGCCGTTGTTTTCATCCACATGTCCCGGATGTTGACATCGGCCACCTGCTGGAAATATTCGGGTCTCATCGGGTAAGGGAAAAGATTGGGAACCGTTTCCGGGTGCTCAAGAGCAATCTGTTCAGGCAGTTTTTTCTCCACAAAGAAACTGTAAAGCCGTGTGTATTCCGCCCTCATGTATAAGTCAATCGAATCCGCCGGGCGACCGGCCAGGATTTGCTGACGCGAACTGTTTTCCAGCTCATATTCGAGCCAGTTTCTTCCAACCGTACCGTACACAATAATGCCTTTTACGGCTTCTTCCTGCGCCAGGAGCGGGGCCACTATCCCACCGATGCTGAAACCGGCAATGAAGGTGTTTTGTGGATCTGCATAAGGCAGTGCTTTCAACTGTTTCAAGCCAGCCAGGTAGCCCTGCTTTTCGGTCAGAAAATCGCATTCCTTACAGGGAATTCCCTTGCTGTCGCCCATGCCTGTTTTTTCCACCCGCATGGTCACAAAACCGTTTTTCGTTAAGGAGTCCGCCCACATCCTGATCGACAGGATCTCCGTTGCCGAAGGATTGTCAATGCTGTAACAACCCACACCGCCAACTAAAAGCACCGCAGGATAGGGGCCTTCACCTTTGGGTTTGGTGATAATCGTCCGCAAATGATTGCTTCCCGACACAACAGAGGAATAGATCACCTCATGGTACAAACTGCTTTCTTTTGCTTTGGACGCCAGGGTCACAACCGCGGTTTTGAGCTTTGCTTTCCGGTAAAAGCCTATTCTGAGCTGATCGCCTCCGTGACGTTTTTTCAGCAAAGCCAGGAAATGACCAGTATTTTCAATGTTTTCGCCATCCAGCGAAACCAGCACATCCTGCTCTGCAAAACCGGCCTTCTGTGCCGGGGAGCCCGG
>CBINGV010000185.1:0-7384 GCA_966250255.1 uncultured Flavobacteriales bacterium
TATTTTCATTCCTGGAATTTTGTTTTTCACAAAGGCACATATTTTTTATCAAAAAGGGATTTTTTTTAGCTATCATGCGTTAACCGGGAAAAATTCAGGAAAATAACAGCAAATAGCCCCTTACTGTTTTAGAAAAGTTAAAAAAACAACAGGAATTTTAAAAGAAATTTTCCTGCGGATTCCAGCGGGACTGTTCCGGTTCAGTAGCATATTAAAAGGAAAAAACCAACTGTGAATTCTCTTAGAATACTCTTACTAAGTCCCGTCCCGAAATAGCTGTACAATTCAGGTATTGAAGCGCCGGGAAACAAGTTACAGGCTGTCCAGGAATTGTTCCAGCTGATCGTACATGTAAACCAGCTCTTCATTGCTCACACAGTACGGCGGATTGAGAAAAAGGACATTGCCCAGCGGGCGCAGCAACATGCCCTGTTCCAGGAAAAAGGAGTACGCTTTATCGCGCAGCCCCGAAAAATAAGAAGTTCCTGCCTCTTCCCGGATTTCAAGCGCAATGATCGTTCCGCATTGGCGCAGGTCTGCCAGTTTGGGATGCCGGCGGATGCGGTTATAAAAGCCCATGTGCTGGTGCGAAATCCGGTCGATGTCCTCAAAAAAGGTGGGATCTTCCACCAGGTCGAGATTGGCGCAGGCCACCGCACAGGCGAGCGCGCTCCCGGTAAAGGAATGCCCGTGGAGCAAAGCTTTGATTTTCTCGGGCGCCAGGAACGCTTCGTAAACGGCATCCGTGGCAACGGTCAGGCCAAGCGGTAAAATCCCGCCGGTAAGGCCCTTGGAAAGACAAACGATATCGGGCGTTTCGCGGATGTAATTCATCGCGAAGAGCTTACCTGTCCGGCCCCAGGCCGTCATGACCTCATCGAAAATGAGCAGCACGCCGCAACGTTTCGCCAGGGCACAAAGCTCATCGAGAAAGCCCGGGCGGTACATGCGCATGCCCGCCGAGCCCTGCACAAGCGGCTCAAGGATCAGGGCGGCAAACTCACCGCTCCGGAAAAGCTGCTCCGCCCGCTCAAGGATTGCTTGTTCTTTGTCCGGCGTGGGAAAATCCAGGAAATCGATTTCGAAAAGCAAATGTTCGAAGGCCTGGTTGAACAGGCCGCGCTGGCTGACGGACATGGACCCGAAGGTATCACCGTGATAGGCCCCGTCAAGCGCCAGGATGCGTTTTTTGGGCGTATCCTGGTTGTGCCAGTACTGGAAGACCATTTTGAGCGCCACCTCTACAGCCGTGGAGCCATCGTCGGAGAAAAATACTTTCTGCAAAGGCTGGGGCAGCAGGCGAACGACACGGGTAGCAAGCTCCACCGCTTTGGGATGGGTGGCACCGGCAAAAATCACATGATCGATTTCCGAAAACTGGCGGTTGAGCGCCTCCTGTAGGTAGGGATTTCCGTGACCGTGCAGGTTGACCCACCAGGAAGAATTGCAATCCAGGTACGTTTTCCCGTCTTCGGCATAAAGCGTGCTGTCCTGCGCTTTGACAATTACCAAAGGCTCGGGCTCGGTTTGCATCTGTGTAAAGGGATGCCAGACGTGTTTGCGGTCGTATTTCAGGATTTCGGACATGAGGCAAAAGTAAGCTAAAGTTTTTGGAACGCAAAGTTTACTCCAAGAGCGCAAAGCTTACGGATATTTTAAGGAAGCAAGCCCGGGCTGCTGGACTTTGTATGACCTTCGCATCTTTCCTCCGCGTCACTTTGCGAGACCATCACGGTCTTTGCGTTCCAATTAAAAATAAGCGATGTACCCGAAATGCACCTTCCCGTCGCGGAACAGGATCGGGTTGCCGAACTGGGAGCCCAGCGCATAGGAAACGGAAAAATTCCCGATCGTGGTGCCGAAGGCAAAACCACCGCCAAAACCGAAAGGCGTATCGGTAACGAATTTGACGGCTTTGTTTTCGTACCAGCCCTGATCGTAGAACGCAAAAAGGAACGAGTTTTTGTCCAGCAGGAAGCGATATTCGAGGGTGGTAACGCTCCGGGATGTAGCCCGGATTTCCTCTTCGTTGAAACCCCGCAGGGAAATCTGGCCGCCGAAACGGTAAAGCTCATTTTCGAAATAAGCCGGGGCAAAATACACTTCGGTGAAATTGGCCACTTTCAACACATGCCGTTTGGCCAGCGGAAAATAATGCTGGACCTGGATTTCGCCGCGATAAGTAGTTTCAACAACGGGTATCGTATCTTTCGTGGTACGCGTACCGACTGTGGCTTCGAGCACAAAGACGGTTCCTTTGCGCGGGTTGGGCAAATAATCGACGTTCTGGCGCGAGAGCGAAAGCCCGTAAAAATTGGTCTCCACGGAGCGGATATTGCTGAACGTTGCCGAATTAGCGCCGCCCGCCAAGACATTGGAAGAATACCGCCGGTAAATCGCCTTGAGGAAATTGCCTTGTTTAAGAGCGTATTGCACGGCAAGCGTACTTTTCAGCTCGAGGAAGGTCGAATCCCGGCGATACAACTGGAACTGCCCGTCGAAACCAAAGGGACTGCGAAACAGGTTGGGGAAATTGGCCTGCATTTTCAGCGAGGAGGTCTGCTGTTGAATGCTGCGCCAGTTCAGCTCGAATAATTCCGCTTTTTTGAGGGTGTTCACCAATTTGAGACGCAATTCACCCGTGAGCGACATTTTACCTTTCACCGGGTCGGGCTGTAAGCCCACCACTCCGTTAGCGAGGCTCACCGGTTTGGCTTTCAGGTAAAGAAAAAGCTCGGCGCCTTCGGGTGTGAAGAGCAATTCGCAAGGTTTCAGCTCGTCAATAAAAGGGATCAGCTTAAGGCGCGCCGAAATTTCGTTGATTTTTTCCTGGCTGAATACATCGCCCGGCCTGATCTGGATGTAGCTCGAAATCAGGCGCTCCGACACTACGGGATTGCCCGGCATATTGATTTTCGTGATCCGATAGGCGCGGTTTTTGTCGATCTTCAGCTCGGCGCTGAGCTCTCCCCCATCCACCTGGAGATTGGCCAGGTAAACCCGGCAAAAGGGGTAGCCATTGTTTTCATAGGTTTCGAGGCATTGGCGCAGCAAACGGCTGATTTCGGCCGGTGTGAAAGGCAATTTCCGGAGTGTTTTTTCCGTCAGGTCACCTTTGAGCCGCAGGAATTTCAGCTCTTCCGGGGGTAGGGTGATGTGCGCCCGGCCGAATTTCTGCCCGGCATAAAATTTCACGCGAAGCTCTTTGGGGCGAAAATACAGGCTGTCGTTCGAAGCCAGGAGGTAGCCTTTCCTGACGGCGTATAAGCGAAAATCACGTGCATAAGCCAAGGCTTCGAGGCTGTCGCGGAATTCGGTGCGCACTTTCTTCTTCACCAGCTTGTAGCTTTCATCCGTAAAACTGAGCCGGTAGTCTTTCTGACCCAGCGAAAGGAAAGGAAAAAGCAGCAAAAAATGTAACCAAAACCGCAACATAGCATTATAAACGCAACGCAATTTAGTTTATTTTTAAAACCATAACACAAAATTGTGGATAAAATAATTTCAGGATAGAAGTTTTTTTATTAACTTTGAAACTTAATTCATATAAACCAACAACACCATGAAAAGAATTGTGACCTTGACATTGATTGGCGCGTTATTTACAATCGTACTGGCGTCCTGTGGTTCTTCCAAAGGAAACTGCGATGCTTACGGAAGCGTAGATACGCAAGAAAGCTCGGATTTGGCGTCGAAATAAACCGGAACCAATCTGTCGTTCAAGGTCATCTCTGGTGGCCTTTTTTTATGTTTTTTTGTAACCAAAACCGGAAGCTTTTGTTATTCCGGAAAAACCAATACGATGCGTAATTTCATTTTTCTTTCCCTCCTTTTTTTAGCGGCCTGCTCCGGCGAAGAAGCTAAAACCGACAAAACAGCTGTCGACAAAAAACTGGAAAACGAAGGCTCCCTCGAAGCCGAAATACAGGCCATCGACAACGAAATTCAGACGAGCGGGCAGCAAGCGACATCCATGCGCTATACCCAGGAAAACGGTGCCTACATCGTGGTGAACGCCCACCTGAACGAAGCCGGTAAAATCATCAAGATTGAAGAAAATTACAGCGATGGCGACGGGGCCAACAGCGGAGTGAACTCCTTTTACCTGAAGGATGAAAAAATCTTCGCCACCCGTGAATATTACAGCGACATGAGCGCCAACCCTGCTTCATTTGTCGATCGCCTGTCCTATTACGACAATAAGCAAAAAGTAGCAAAAACCCTCGAAAAGCGCGTTGAGTTCGAAGAGCAGCTCGATGGCACGGAATATAAAAGCGTTGCTTTAAAAGGCATGAGCATGGACCGCGCCAAAAATGTGCTCGACCAGAAAGGCGAATTTGAAACTTCTTTCCAGGGCTTTGTGAAAGTACAGGCTTTGAATTACATCATTATCGGCTCCGAAAACTCCGAAAGCTGGGTTTCTTCTATTCGCGTGGATTATGAAGACGAATTCATCAAAACCCTGCTGAGCAACCCGAAAAAATACCTGAACAAAAAGGTGTTCGTGGCTTTCGAAAACGTGACCGACCCAACCGGTTTTCAATATCAGACTTACCTCTCGGGGAAATTTGTTAATTAATTTGGGACGTCAAGTTTGCAATGCTCTCACAGAGTTCGCAAGGCAGGCTTCTTTCTTTTCTTAGCGGAAACTTTGTCCACTTTACGTCCAATTAGCTAACGTTTCGTTTTCAGGAGCTCCAGGAAGGCTTTCCAATCGAGCAAACGCGTGGTAATCAAAACCACAAAGGCCGTGACCAGCATCACCAGGCTCCGGTTCCAGTCCAGTCCGGCCCAGTTCAAGCCCAGCGGAACGAGGACCAAAACAACAATCAGAGCTGCATATTTCAGCATAATCCGGGCATTTACTTCCATCTGAAACAAGCGGATCGCATAATACAACTGCACCAAAGCCACGGCTCCCTGCGTAAAAAGTGTCGCATAGGTTGTTCCCAGGGCCCCATATTTCGGAATGAGGATAAAATTCAGTCCCACGTTGGCCCAGATCCCGGCAAAAGAAACCCAATTCAGGAATTTCAGGTTGCCGTTGACCGTGAGCAACGTTCCAAAAAGCAAGGTAATGCAAACGGGAATGAAACTGAACATCAGGATGCGGAACACCACACCGGCCTCACGGATATCGCGGTGGTAAAACAACTCGAGGATGAATTGCCAATCGACAAAACAAACAGCTGCCAGGATAATGGCCCCTGGCAACAGGATATTTCCAGCCGTTCCGAGTAAACCCCGGACGTCCCCACCCTCTTTGAGCATGCGGGCAAGTATTGGGAAAAGCAAGCTGGAAAAGAGGCTCGCAAACATGAAAAATGCGTCTAATAAACGGTAGGCCTGCGCATAAATCCCCGCCTGGTATTCCCCGTCGCCCAGCATCCGCTCAAGCATGATCGAATCGACGCGGTTGTAAAGCATCATCAGCACGATAAGCAAGGCATAAGGAAAGCTTTTGCGCAGGATAAAGCGGTTGAAACTCAGGTTCCATTTGATGACCGGGAAGCCGATTTTGGAGAGCAACAGGATGAGCGCAATCAATAAGGTCAATCCCAGGGAACAGGTTTGCAGCCACACAAAAAGCGATACGCTGACCGGGTAGCCCGTTTGCAGGTAAAGGAAGTAACCCATGAAGAGGATCAGGAAAAATTTGTCCATCACCGAAAGCAGGATGTCGATTTTCAGGTAAAGCAAGCCCGAAAAATAACTCCGGAAATAGAGGATAACGCTGATGAAAAACTGGTTCAAAATCAGGACATAAAGCACCTGGAACTGTTTTTCATTATACCCCAGGCAGAAAGCCAGTCCCAGGGTGAGCAACACATAAATCAGGAGCAGGGCTATGCGCAAAGGCAAAATTTTTCCGATATACTGGCGCGCCAAATGTGGGTATTGCGCCATGTATTTGGTGTTGAAATTCGTAATCCCGAAATCAAGCAGGATGTTGAATAAATACGTGAAATTGAGCAGGGAGAAATAAAAGCCGTATTCCGTGGCCCCAACCGCGTTTTGTACCTGGGCGTCAATGCCAAAAATAGCCAGGGGTTTGATCAGCAAATTGAGCAAAACCATCAGGGTTAAATGGACTAAAAAGGTGAAACGCATCTTAATTAATACGGCAAATGTGCACAATTATTTTAAGTTAATGTGCTAATGTATTAATGTGTTAATGTGTTAATACGCTATACGCACACCATTAACAGCTGATTATCAAAAACAAAAAGGTTGCTTAACGGATAATTCTGATTAGCTGATGGGACAATAAGCTGATTTTAATCTACACCAAATTAAATAACTGATAATCATCAACAAAAGCGTTGCTTAACGGATAAACTACGCCTTCCGAAGCGCTTCCGGAAGAGCAGAGTATTTAAACTCAAAGCCCGCCCCTCTGATTTTCTGATTCGACACGTTTACCCCTTCGATCACCAGCGAAGCCATTTCGCCGAGCAATAGCTTCAGCACAAAGGCCGGAACTGCCGGCAGCCATAATTTTTTACCGAGCTTTTTAGCCAGCTCCTGCGTAAGCTCCCGGTTGGTCGTATTTCCTGCCACGGCATGGTAAACACCCCCGAGCCGGTGATCGATCACAAAAGCAAAAAGCCGCGCCAGGTCTTCCAGCTGAATCCAGGGCATCGGTTGATTGCCCGAAGCCAGGGGCGACCCAAAACCCATCCGGATCGGTTTTTCAATTTTCGCCAAGCCGCCGCCTTGAGAGCTGATGACGAAGCTCGTGCGGATTTTGCTCACTTTACAAACTGCGGCAAACTGATCGGTACTTTTTTCCCAGTCGGCGACCAGTTGTGATAAAAAATCGCTGGCCAGCGGATCATTTTCCGTATACGTTTTCGCGCGGTTGTTCCAGTCAAAACAATTCACGCCCGAAGCGCTGATGTAATGCTCCAGCTCCGGGAATAATTCCTTCTTCGAAAAAAGAAAAGCCGCCGGCTTAATCCGCGAATCGTAGAGTTCGCGCTTACGTGCGGCAGTCCAGCGTTTATCGGCAATCCCGGACCCGCAGAGGTTCACCAGGTGCGTTACGCCCCGGGCTGCTTTTTCATCCAGCTCGCCGGCATCCGGGTCCCAGTAAAAATATTGGCCGCCGCATTTTGCCCGGTCCCGGGTCAATACGCGCACTTCGGATGTTTCTTCCAGCAAGGCTACCAGTTTTTTCCCGATAAAACCTGTTCCGCCCGCCACCAGGATGATTTTTTTATTTTCCATTTCCATGTGCTAATGAGTTAATCAGGCTAATGTGCTAATTATATCTTCATCTGAAATTTAATTAACGCTGCATTAACATTTTGGTCCCTAAAGCCAAGCAACTCATAACTCATAACTCATAACTCATAACTCATAACTCATAACTCATAACTCA
>CBINGV010000186.1:0-7377 GCA_966250255.1 uncultured Flavobacteriales bacterium
CCCTCATTATTTTATTTTCCAATACGCTTTTTGGCCAAGATGGTTTGATTGATACAACCTTCAATGAAGCCCTTTATGATCATTTTGGAAACGCTGAGGGCCCTAAAACCCAAGATCCGGCAATATATGCAATGGCTTTTAATACAACAGACGATAAAATTTATGTCGCGGGGGATTTCATAACATATAACCGCCGGCAGGTCAAGGGAATTGCAAGGCTGAATGCTGACGGGAGCTTTGACAAAAGCTTCAATACGATCGGGGCGGGCTGGACTGCGGCCAATATTCGGTCCATTGCTGTCCAGTCTGACGGGAAAGTAATTATTGGCGGTGATGTAAGTGTTGGCGGTATAGCGCAGTTTTTTGTCCGCTTAAACCCGGATGGCAGCCTGGACAATTCATTCATTCTGCAGGTTGGAGATATTGATATCCATTTTATAAAAATTGATGCCAATGATAAAATCATTTATGCCTTGCCTACAGGATATGTGGGCCGATTAAATGCAGATGGTAGCCTTGATCCGACTTTTTCTGAACAGTATTTTCCTGATGATATAACAGGCCTTGAAATACAGAGTGACGGTAAAATAATCGTTTCGGGCTTATTTGATGGTTATCTGAAACGATTGAACACAGATGGAAGCCCGGATGCAACATTTAACATCGGGGCGGACATCAATGATGAAATTTATTCCATTGATGTTGCTGATGATAAAATTGTGATCAATGGAAGATTTACTCAGCTTGGCGCTGTATCCTGTCACGGATTGGCCCGTCTCAATGCAGATGGAACGCCTGATGCTGCATTTTCAACAGCGGGTACCTGGAATATGAATACCAGCAGGGGAATTGTGTGTATTCAGCCTGATCAGAAAATTATGTTGTCAACAGATTGTTCAAGTTATGATGAAAATTCAATTTTTTCGGGACTTCTCCGGATAAATCAAGATGGTAGTTTTGACCGGACAATTGAATTTGGGGCACAGATGGGAAGTTCTTACTACGTCGTCCAGGCAGATGCGGAGAACAGGGTTTTACTAGGCGGGGAAATGCAGTCGATGTTTGGTTACGGAAGGAATTGTTTGCTGCGGTTAGATACGGATTTATCCTTAGACAAGACATTTAACTCTCGTCCTGGCTTTTCCGGGGAAATGAGCACTTATAACAGCCGGATTTTGGTAGATAATTACTCCAATTACCTGGTGTCGGGTGATTTTTTTACCTACAATGATACGCTTGTAGGCAGACTGGCACGAATAAAAGCAGACGGTAGCCTGGATGCGGAGTTTAATTACAGCGGTGGAGCTGGCGATGTCAGTGCATTTGCGCTTCAGGCAGATAATAAAATCCTGGTTTCGGTATACAATAGCTTAACGTCGGCTTATACAATTTCCCGTTTGATGCCCGGTGGCGAAGCGGATCCTTCTTTTACACCATCCGTATTTAATAGTCCGGTTCATAAAATCTGTATTCGCCCGGATGGAAAAATTATGGCCTATGGTGCATTCTCCCAGTGCAATTCACAGCCATGTGGCAGAGCTGCACGTATCCATGCAGATGGAACAATAGATACTTTGTTTCAATGGCTGGATGCCTATCAGGTTTGGGACGCTGTCGAAACAGCTTCGGGAAAAACACTTATTATCGGCAATTTCCTGGAAGTTAATGGTGTTCCTGCAAAAAGCATTGCTTCATTAAATAGTGACGGAAGCCTGGATGGAAGTTTCAATACCACACAACAAGGATTTTTTCAGTCAGGTATTACGGCCATTGCCCTTCAGTCTGATGGAAAAATAATTGTACAGGGGACCTATTCCTTTAATGGAGATAGTTATGGGCCTTTGATCCGTTTAAATGCAAACGGTAGTTTTGACAACACCTTTACCCAACTGAATAATTTACTGGTTGTGGGAAGTTTACAGGTACAGGGTGATGACAAAATTATTATAGAAGGATATTATGATTATTACGGAGAAGCGAAATTGATCCGCTTATTCCCGGACGGAACACAAGACCTGTCTTTTAATTCGTATACGGGAGTGGATGAAAACCCGGCGCAAAACGGGAATATTTATAGCATGGTATTTACACCCGACGGTAAATTAGCATTAATCGGGGATTTTACCACTTTTCAAAACAAACCGGCAAACCGGATTGCAGTAATTGAAGCGGGAGCACCTGCTTCAAGCGGGCTGAATTTTTATTTTGATTCCATCCAAAATATTAGCTGTAACGAACCTGGCTTTGTCCATGTGCAGCCTACAGGAGGGACCTTCCCATACAGCTATTACTGGCCAGGGCTGCCGGATCCTTTCAGTGCTTCTCAGCTTATAACGGAAAGGGGAGTTTATACCTGCACTGTTACCGATGCTTTCGGCCTGACCAAAACAGCATCTTTATTGATTGATGCACCGGATAACCCGGATGGAATGGATTTAAAAGCCAATTTAGTAGCGTCTGAATTCAGGACCGGTTTTTCTTCGTATGTCTTTATCGACGCGTTAAACGATGGCTGTATTCCTGCGGTAACGGGCACTGTTCGCTTAATTACAAGTGACTTGATTGCTTACCAAAATGCCGATCCTTTACCATCGCAGGTCAACGGCGATACCCTGATTTGGAATTTCCAGGATTTGACGGTTGAATCCAGTCATCTGACACCTCGTGTTTATTTTCAGACATCTGTTGAAGCAGAAATCGGTGATTCAGTTTATATTAGCTTGTCGATAACACCGGAAGAAGGTGATATCGATTCATCAAATAATTTCAGGAATTATGCTTTTCCGATTGTGAATGGTTATGATCCTAACATCAAATCGGCTTATCCTTTAGGTAAATGTGAAGAAAATTACATTAAGAAAAATCAAACGATTACTTATACTGTAAAATTTCAGAACACAGGAAATTCTGAAGCAATCAATATAGCCGTTGTTGATTCCTTACCGCCGGGAGTAGATCTGAACTCCTTACACATTGTTGGGAGCAGCGATTCGCTTTGGATTGAAAAAATTGCAGGGAATACCGTCAAATTTCACTTTGATGAAATTCATTTACCGGATAGCGCTGCTAATCCGCAAGCGAGTATCGGGTATATCATTTTTGAAGTGGATTTATTGGGAGAGGAATTAACACATAATTCACTGATTGAGAACAAAGCCCAAATCTATTTTGACTTTAATGAAGCGATTATCACAAATACAGTGCGCCATTCAATTTTTGATTTATACGATCTGGATTTGTATAATTGTTTTGGAAATATAGGATTAAAGGCCTTAGAAAATGAAAAGATAGATGTTTTTCCGAACCCTTCCACGGGACATTTTTTGATTAAAGCCGGAGAAGAAATAGGATCAATCCGTATAATAGACATGCTTGGAAAAGTTGTGTATGAATCGGGTGAAGCCTTTTTAGAAAAAGAGTTTGACCTTGATACTCTCCAACCAGGGATTTATTACATCCATTTCCTGCAAAGTGGACAGAAATTGAATTCAAAAATTGTAATTACCGCGTATTAAAGATTTAATTCAGTTCCTCCCGCATCAGTTTTATAGCATGCTGAAAAGCGTCATCAGCGAACGCTTTGCTGTATTTCGGGTTACTCGGATTAGCAAACGCGTGATCGGCGCTGTAGGAAATGACTTCATATTCTTTGCCGCATTTTTGCATGTTTTTCCGGAATTCATCCACCACGTCCTGGTTGATCCATTTGTCCTGCTCCGGCCAGATGAAAAGCACCGGCGCGTATAATTTTTGGAGCTTGCTGAGGTCTTTTTCCGGCATACCGTAATACATGACACAGGCTTTGGCCTGGCGTCCGGCAAGAATTGCTGCCTGCAGGCTCCATCCACCGCCAAAGCACCAGCCGATGGTCGCGATATTGGCTTTTTTGCCTGCATGCTTCAGCAAGCCTTTAATGATCGCTTCCGCGCGGTCGCTTGTAACCGATTGCATATAGACCGCGGCCGAATCCCGGCTTGTGGCCACTTTGCCATCGTAGAGGTCCAGCGCAATGACATTTACGTTGCCCAGCTCCGTATAGATCTTTTCGGCTTCCTGTTTGACGTAATCGTTCAATCCCCACCATTCGTGGATCACAAAGACATAGGATTTGGTCGGCTTCCGGGCTTTGATTTCGTAGGCCGAAGCCTCGCGGCCATCGGGTGTTTGGTAGCGGATCGTTTGCCCAATGGGATCGCTGAGCACAAAAGGCTCGGGTTCGAGGTGGCTGTTTATAAAAGTTTCGTCGCCGGTAAGCATCGCAAAAGTCTCGGTCGAATTCGGGCTGCAGCAGCTGTGTTGCGCATACAGTTTCCCCAGGAACAGGAAACAAAAGATAAGCAGGAAATTTGTTTTCATAAGAATTTAGTTTAGAACTTAAAATTAAGAAAATTTAAACACATAGCGCCTATGCTGTAGCTACCACGTAAGCATTAGGCACATAAGTATTTTAATGCTGTGTTCTAAAAAATAGATGATATAGACGAATGTGTTTAGCCACGAATTACACAAATTTTCACTAATTTTTAGTATGTTAAAACAAATTATACGAAGGATAATTCACAGCCATTCGATATAAACATATAAAAATCAAGCAAGTATAGATTTGAGTAATTCGTGAAATTCGTGGCTCTTTTAATTTTATCGCCTATTCTTTAGGGTAGAACCTATTTTGACGTTCATATCCGGAGGAAATCTGCCAGGAAGCACGAGGAAACAAAGTGGCACGAAATTTTTTATTGATGTAACCTAAGTCATCAACTTCAAAACTCCTAACTCAGCCATTTATTAAGATTTGCTGTACTTCCCGTTGTAATTCCGGGAGCACTTCCTGCTTAAACCAGGGATGTTTCGCCTGCCAGATATTGTTGCGCGGCGAAGGATGGGGCAGCGGGAAATAAGTGGGCAAATAATCGTGAAAATGTTTTACAGTTTCCGTCAGGTTCTCTTTGCTTTGTTTCCCGAGGTAATGGTTTTGGGCATATTGCCCCACGAGCAGGATCAATTTTACTTCCGGCATCTGCTCCAGCAGTTTTTTGTGCCACAGCGGCGCACATTCCGGCCTGGGAGGAAGATCACCGCTTTTGCCTGTCCCGGGATAACAAAAACCCATCGGGATCAAAGCGATCAGCTCCGGGGTGTAGAATGTGGCTTTGTCCACGCCGAGCCAGTTGCGAAGGTTGTCGCCGCTTTTATCATCCCAGGGAATACCCGTTCCATGCACAATCCTTCCCGGCGCCTGGCCGATGACGATCATTTTACTGTTGGGATGGGCGGCTAATACCGGCTTTGCTCCCAAAGGCAGCAGCTTTTCACAAAAAACACAATTCCGGATATCTGAAAGCAGCTGTTCCATCATCAATCGGGGATTCGCACCCAGCCTCGTCGCTTCGGGTCGATCACATAACGGGCTGTTGCCCGGAGCGTTTTATCTTTCCGATAGTTGCGGTCGGCTTCCTTTTCCCCGCTCAGGACATAGTCGTAGAATTCAAATGTCAGCGTATCCGGGGGCAAATAATGACCTGAATTGGAAAAATTCGAATGAACAAAATACAGCTTCCTGCCTTTATTCAGGGCCAATTTTTTGCGTTTTCCGAATAAAAAATGGAGCTCGTGGTAAGGCGGCTGATCAAAATTAAAGCTCTTGTTTTGCAATTCAAAGCGGAAAGGAAAGGCGTGCG
Source organism: uncultured Flavobacteriales bacterium (assembly GCA_966250255.1). Classification (GTDB taxonomy): domain Bacteria; phylum Bacteroidota; class Bacteroidia; order Flavobacteriales_D; family Crocinitomicaceae; genus M2408. The sequence continues at coordinate 5,679 of CBINGV010000186.1, forward strand.
GTTCGGAAATAACGATCAGGAAACCGAAACGAGCCAGGTCGTAATTTCCGCAGGTGTCGCAGATGTTTTCATTCAAGAAAAGAAGAGCGAGGCTGTCGCGGTGGGCGTCAAGCACTTTGCTCCTGATCCCGTTTTTCCAAGTGTCGGCCACGAAATTATAGGCATCTCCGCTGTATTCCGTTCCAGTCCAGAAAGCATCCTTGTACATTGTTCCTTCAAAACGGATGCGGCCATCCGGCCAGGTGACTTTGTCCGGGTAAAGATACAGGCTGTCGATCTGGGCATTCAGCCCGGAAAACAGAAACAGGAAAAAAAGGAACTTGCAGCTTTTCATCCGGAAATTTTAGGGGTTCTCAATTCGCCAGTCGATTTCCTTCAAGCCTTTTGAGCGCAGGAAATCATTCGTTTTTGAAAAATGTTTCGATCCGAAAAACGCGCCACGGGCCAGGGGAGAAGGGTGAGCGGCTTTCAGGATATAATGTTTATCGGCGTTGATCAATTCTGCTTTTCCCTGTGCAAAACTGCCCCAAAGGAGGAAGACAACATTTTCTTTTAGCTCCGATACTTTCCGGATCACGGTATCGGTGAAAATTTCCCAGCCTCTTTTCTGGTGTGAGCCTGCCGCTCCAGCCCGAACGGTCAACGTAGCGTTAAGCAGTAGCACGCCCTGGTCGGCCCAGGGTTCGAGGTTTCCGCTTTTCGGCACAGGAATCCCCAGGTCGCTTTCGAGCTCTTTGAAAATATTGACCAGGGAGGGCGGTTTGGCAATTCCGGGGCTTACCGAAAAACAAAGACCGTTGGCCTGTCCGGCACCATGATAAGGATCCTGCCCGATAATGACCACTTTTACCTGCTCAAAAGAGGTATGATTGAAGGCCGAAAAAATCTGCGCGCCCTTGGGATAAATCGTAAATTGCTGCTTTTCATGAACTAAAAAATCCTTCAGTTCGAGAAAATAAGGTTTGGAAAATTCGTCGCCGAGGACCTTTTTCCAGCTTTCTTCAAGGGCAATTTGTGACATGCCCCAAAGTTACTTAATTAAGTTGACACTTCCGTTGAGGCGCAGGAATTTGTCGCTGTCCGGTGAGCGGAAACCCATAATCCAGCTGTAGGTTCCCGGCATCACGGAGCGGTTGGCGTAAGTTCCGTCCCAGCCCACGAAAGGATCGTGGGACTCGAAGAGCAATTCGCCCCAGCGGTTGTAAACCAGCAGCTCGAAATCATCCGGGTTGAAACCCTGGTTGAACACCGGGGAAAAGACATTGTTGTGCTCGTCGCCGTTCGGTGTAAAGGAATTCGGCACGTAATACAGCGTAATAGCCTTAATTTCAAGGGTTTGCTTACTGAAATCGGTACAGCCGAATTCATTGCTGACCGTCAGGGTAATCGTATAATTTCCGGCTCCCGGATAACTGTGTTCCGGTTCCTGCTCGGTGGAAGATTCGGATTGATCGCCAAAATCCCAGAGCCAGGAAACAGCGCCTTTGCTGGTGTTAAAGGTTTGGGCCAGGGGCTGCAGCTCATCAATTTCTTCCGGGCCGGTAAAAAAGGAAGCTTCCGGCTTGGGAAATACGGTTACCAGGACTTCATCACTATTTTTACAGCCGTTCGGATCGGTTCCTGTAACCAGGTAAATGCCACTTTCTGCGGGGATAAAGGCCACGCCATCCAGGATTTGTTTTTCCCAGGCATAGCTGCT
>CBINGV010000187.1:0-7375 GCA_966250255.1 uncultured Flavobacteriales bacterium
CATGGATTATGGCTTTCTCTTTTTCATCGTCAACATCTTCGGGGTAGTACTCCCGGAGGGAATTTCCTATCATTTTCCCCTAAAAGAAAAGTGGGATGTAGCTCCTTATATCAATGCCCTGAGCATCGATTATGTTAAAAACCGAAACCTGGATGAGCATTATTTACTTTACTCTTTCAATTTCGGTGCAAAGGCCAGTTGGTACAACACTAACGGACTAACGTTTACCACGTTTCTTGAGAGTCGCAAAACCTGGGGAATGGGTTGGGGATTCGGTGGCGGAATCGGTTTGGGATACAGTTTCAACTACCTCGATTAAGAGCCGGGCATTCCTTTAATCTTCATCATCTTTTTGTTCATCCGGTGAAAAGCCGGGTGGATTAAACAGGCCCCAGGGATCGCCTGTTTCGGTATAGTGATCAAAACGCGCCACCCAATCGAGGAAAAGGATGCGAAACTCTTCGATGGCGGTGCGCACCAGGTTAAGGTAATCTGCTTCCTCAAAGCCATAGATCTGCAAACTGCGGCAATCCAGTATAATGTCCCGGGCAGCTTTCCGGATGATGGCCGCATTTTCCATTTTCAGATCGTAAAGTCCGACTGCTTCCGCTCCATGGATTTTGGCCTGGATCAACATGGCGTTTGAGGTCATGAATTCACAGCTTTCATGCAGAACTTGACTTTCCTTGTAATCGTGATGATGGATCAGGTCGCAGATTTTGCTCACCAGGTCCAGGATTTCGGCTGCTTTCCGGGTCAAAGGCATCTTTTTCACGCGGTTAAAGTCCCGGCTTCTGTCATGGTCATCGTCATCGTCTTCCCACTGCATCGCTTTTGTTTTATGTAAAAATAAAAATATATTTTCTATTTTTAGCCAAAATTCACCTATGAAAACACTGTTCTTTGTCCTCTTCTGCTTCCTTTACAACGGGCTTTCCGCCCAGTACACCGAAACCGGCGGCCAGCTTTGGGCGAAGTATAGCCTGGGGCAGGTTGATTCGGCGAGATACAATAATTTTTCGGTGGGTGGTGAGGTGCTCCTGGCCAAGCGTTGGGGCTTGAACTACAATTTCGATTTTATTTTCCGCAACGACAATATTTTCCAGATGCACTCTTCAGCCGGACTGATTATCGGGCCTTTCCTGATCGGTGCCGGGATCGCTTCCTGGGCAGCAACCGGCGATTCGGACGGCGACGGACAAAAGGATGCCAACCTGGGTGCTTTGGGAATTATCGGGGGCTTGCTCGTTTTTGCCCTGCCGGAAGGAGTCAGTTATCATATCCCGATTAAGTACAACTGGGACGTGGCGCCTTATGTCAATATTCTCGGGGTGGATTACATGAAAAACCGCAATACAGACGAATGGTACCTTCGTTATGCGGCAACTTTCGGCACGCGCCTCACCTACTGGAACCCGAAGCGCTACACCTTCAATGCCTTTGCCGAAACCCGCAAAGTAGCCGGTATGGGCTGGTCTTTCGGCGGAGGACTTGGAATCGGCTATTCGCTGGAATAAGTTTGTAAGTTTCGGAGTTAGTAGTTATTTAATCAACTGCTAACTTATCAACTCCTAACTCAACAACTCACCTAAATGGTTTAAAAAACAATTTACCTGATTTTCAGACGTCTTTTTGTGACCCGATTTTTATATTTCTAAAATTATTCTTATATTTCAACGTAAATACTCCCGGAAACGGGGGTTGTTTGCTTCGGTAAGTTTCGATAAATTTGGATTAACACTACAAGTCGGATCATAATCTGAACACGCTATGAAAAAAAACATTTACCTCATTATCGGCCACGGACGTTGCGGCAAGTCCAGCCTCGTCAGGGCACTCACCGGGAAATACAAAAACGGACCTTGCCAGATCCGTTCAGCCCACCACACCAACATGGATTTTATGGTATGGGCTAATTCTTCACAGGATGCTGATAAAAGCCCCGAAAAAGTTCTTAAGGAAATCAATAACGTTGGCTTTTCGAATATCCTGCTCACCCTTCGCTTCGCTCCTTCACCTGAAACTGCCGGTTTTGCCGCCCAGGATTATCTTCGTGTCCTGGAAGAAAACCACCAAGTGACCCAGGTTCTTTTTATGGGAGAGGAAGAGCTCGTCAACCACTTTGATACCAGCGCACCAAGCAATGTGATCAACCTGTGCGCCGAACGGCCGGTCAATGCCAATGCGAACCTGGTTCGCCAATGGTGGAACTGGCTTTAAGGAATGATGAATGTTAAGTGATGAATGTTGAATGAACCTCCTCATTCATCACTGCCCATTCATCACTCCACATTTATCATTCATCATTCTATTACAAGTGGATGAGGTCGCCTGAGCCACTGATTTCGACGGAAATTACCGGGTTCCCGCTGTAATAGACCGTGCCGCTTCCGGAAATCCGTACGTTTAAGCTGCTTGAACAGTTGAGCTCAATATCGCCCGATCCACTGACTTCTACATCGGCTGTTTGGGAAATAAGGGAAAGATTATCGACTTTGCCGGAGCCGCTCACTTCGATGTCCTGTACATCTACCGAGCCACCGCCGATGGTCAGGTTACCGCTGCCGCTGATGGAAGACTCGAGGTTTGTTGCCACGAGGGAATGCAACTCAATATCGCCGGAACCGCTGATATGCAAATCCATCTCGGTCGTCTGGATGGCGCCGGTTTTGATGCTTCCGCTGCCGCTCACTTCGAAACCGTAAATGTTCGGCGCGTGCACGACGATTTTGATTTTTTTGTGGCTGCGTACCCAATCGTCGAAATCGATTTCCAATTCGCCATCAGATTCCACATCCGTATCAATATTCGCGATGATGTTGGCCTGGGCCTGGATTTCGAGGTAATAAACCGAATCCTGCACAAACTCAAGGTCAGCATCAATGTTGAGGTCGATTTTATCGAAATCCGTCACGTTGCGCTGAACGGTAACGAGGTTCCCTTTTCCTTTGATCCCGAATATGTTTTCTTTCTGGCAGGACACCGAAGCCGCTGCAATGGCGCTCACTAAAAGAGCTGTTTTTATCATTTTCATACCTGTTGATTTTATCATTTTAGCTAGGACAACTCAACTTGAATTTACCCCTATCGGGTGGGAAGATTTTTTCGAACGCCAGGACGGCAAAGAAGCAGAGAGCGCGAAGTTATTTTTCTCCCGCAGATGAACGCAGATTTAAAGCGCTGATTAAGCAGCTTGGGGACGCAAAGGAGGACAAAGATTACAAAATATAATTCAGGTGATCCCCAAAAACTTGGCGTCCTTAGCGGAAACTTTGCAAACTTTGCGTTCCAATCAAAACAAGCGGATCCCGAATTTCACCCCGGCCCAGCTTTTCACATCCACCTGCGAAAAGGATTGATCGTAAAAATAGTTTTTGCTGACGTAGCTCACCGGCTGCCAGGCGGCATCAGGATTCGAAACATAGGTGTTCAGCGTTGCACCGCCAAAGAAATTGAGCCATTTGAGCGGACGGAATTCAAAGCCTGCAAAAAATTTGCCCAAGGCCTGCACTTCCTCCCAGGTATCCTGTGAATCCTGGATAGTCTGGGCGGTCAAATCCATATTAAAATACCATTTCTTAGTACATTTAAAGGAAGAGCCGAAACCATAACCAATGGTCCAGAAATCTTTATTCCGCTGGTCTATACCCGCAAAAACGATGTTGTGAAAACGCTCCACTCCCGTCCGGAAAGCCAGCGTAGCGATATTCAGATCGTCGTAAGCGATTTCGAGCTTGTGATGGCCTTCTCGCACAAAGCTGAACAAACCGATCGGCACCCCATGATGGCTTTTGGCGATATTGATCAGGCCCAGCTGCCCGCCATAAACAACATGAGCACGATTGACAATCCCCGCGAGCTGAAAGCCGTACAGGGTATCCGCCGAGTTGTAGATCCCGGCGAGCTGTGTGCCGCCCATGACTCCAAAAACCTGGTTGGACACCCCGGCCAGCTGGAAACCATAGGCATTCCGCCTGCAAATATTTGCCACCCCGGCCAATTGAAAACCGTCAAAAAATCCCCGGTTGACGTTTGCAATCCCTGAAATCTGGGTGCCGTAACTTGTTCCGTGATTCAGGTTTGAAATGCCGGCCAGCTGAAATCCGTCACAATAGGACAGGTTGCTGTTAAAAATCCCGGCAATTTGTACCCCGCTCATCGACCCGCCGTTGAGGTTGGTAAGCCCCCCAAGCTGGAAACCTTCCACGTCACCGCGAACCAGGTTCGCCAGGCCGGCAAGCTGGAAGTAACGTACATTTCCTGCATCGATGTTGATCAGTCCACCCAGTTCAAAACCGTCTACTCCTTTCGAATGGCCTACCAGGACATTGAACGAAAAGCGGTTGACCGTGTTCAGTGAAAGCAGGCGATTGGTACTGAATGGAGGAAAAAGAGAAAAGGAAAGCTGTGAAAACAAGGTATCCGTAATATTCCTGAAATTGGGATTTTTGGCTTTCAGTTTGTTCCAGATCCGGCGTCCCTCCTCGCTCCAACTGTCGAAAAGACTGTCAATTTTTGTCGGGCCTCCAGACATAGGCAGCGAATCCTGCCGGCCCACAACCGTATCCCGGTCAAGCGGGAATTCGCTGGCCTCCTGTACTTTCAAGAGGGGGCGCATCCCGATTTTCAACTCTTTTGCACCTGGTTCGACCCAAAGGCTTGTATCGGCATAACCGATTTTGGCTATGGTAACGACTATCCCGCTGCTTTTCGGTACCTGGAGCACGAATTTCCCTTCGCGGTCGGTCAGCACGGACTGTTTGTTTACTTTCACAAAAACACTGGCTTCCGGTAAGCTTTTACGCATGGCCAGGTCAAAAACCGAGCCCCGGAAGCTCATTTTTTCTTTCACCGCCGGATTTTTTTCCTCGCAATTCAGGATGATGTATTTATCCCGGACTTTGTAGCTGCATTTGTTTTCAAGTACTTCATCGAGCACCGTGCGCAAGTTTTTTTTATAGCACGTATAAGTCGTTTTTTGCTGGCTGTTGAAACCCGAATAGGAAAACACCACACCTGTTTGCTTCGAAATATGCTTAAACAGGATTTCGAAGGGCTGGTTGCTTACATCCAGGCTGACTGTTTTATCGAGGTAATTTTCCTGGGAAAAAAAAGAGGAAAAAACGAATAAAAAGAAAGAAACAGCCGCTGATTTATGCCATTTCCACTTCAACATCCCACTCCGTTTAAAAGGTAATACCCGTCTTTTTCTTCTACTGTCAGTCCCAAGGTTTCCGCAATGATCTCAAGCACCGTTTCAAGCTTTTCGTTATTGAAACTGGTTGTTATGCGGCAATTTTCCAAGGCAGGATTTGCAATCCGGATATCCGCCGAATACATTTGATTGAGCCCTCCAACCACTGTTTTTAAGGTTTGGTTTTCAAAAATCAGCTTGATCGGTGCGCGCTTGGTATAGGAATCGTTTTCTACGGTAATTTTCAGCTGCCCGCTGGAAATGACATAATAAGCCTGTTCTTCCGCTTCGAGCGTAATGTTGAGCCCTTTCCCGTTGTAGATCATCACCGAGCCTTCGTCCACCTTGATGAAAATCGTATCGGTCCCGGTTTTGACATCAAATTTGGTTCCCAGGTCTTTGATGAAAATCGACCCGGCATCGATCACAAATTCTTTTTTCTCGTCATGCTCCACGGTAAAATAAGCCGAGCCCTTCAGCTTGACTTTGCGGTTCGAACCGTTGTAATCCGCATCCAGCTCCAGCTCGGAACCGCCGGCCAATTGAATTTTGGTACCATCTTCGAGTTGTAGGTTTTTCTGCTGTTCTCCGGCCGTAAAGACCTGTTTGCGATTGACCGCATAGAAGATAAAATAAGCCGTCATACCACCGATCCCCAGCACCACGATAAAAATGGCGGCAATCTGTGAAAAGCTGAAACGCGTTTTCCGGATTTTGGCTTCGGGGATGTTTAATTGCGCGCGAACTTTGGCCCAGGCCGCTTCGCTGTTCAATGTTTGACTTTCACTGAAAAAGATCCGCTCACAGGCATCGTAGTGGGCTTTATTTTCCGGGCTTTCGGCTTTCCAGTCTTCCAATTGCATGGCTTCTTCCGCATTGGCCTCTCCCGCCAGGAACTTCCCGATGAGCGCTGTCATTTCTTCGTACATCTTCATAACCATTCCCGCATTAAAAACAACAACAATAAAGGCAGGTAAGCTTTCAGCTCTTCCCGCAAAATCCGCAGGGCCTTACCCATTTGATTTTCTACCGTTTTGACAGACAGCTGCAACTGGTCGGCAATTTCCTGGTATTTGAGTCCTTCGAGGCGGCTCATTTTGAAAATCCGGGCGCATTGCTCCGGCAATTGGCTGATCACCGCTTCGATCTGCGTTTCCAGCTCTTTAGCCTGCAGCTGTTCATCCTGCTGCCCGGGAAAAGCCTGGGTATATTCCTGCTCGCGGCGGTAAACCTGGCGCACTTTTTTATGCTTCAAGCTGTTCAGGCAGGCATTCTGTACCGATTTATAAAGCATCGCACGGACCGAAGTATGCACTTCCAGCTGCGTGCGCTGTTCCCAGAAATTCACGAAGGTATGCTGAACGATGTCTTCCGCTTCATCACGGTCCGATACGATTGTACGGCCGTAAGCAACCAGCGGGTGGTAATATTCTTTAAATAGCATTTCGAAGGCGTTTATGTTCCCCAAATCGAATGTTTTTATTTCCCCGGACTGATCCACAATACTCAGACTATTTTCAGACTCCAAAGATAGTAACATTTCAGCTAGGACAACTGAAGGCGGTTTTACCCCTATCGGATGGGAAAAGATTTTTTGTTGGACGCAAAGCGCGCGAAGTTTTTTTGCAAAGCGAGCAAAGAAAAAACACATAAGACATCTAAAGTCCGTGAAGAACTTAACGAACTCTGCGTATTCTTTGCAAACTTTGCGTTGCAGGAAAAGCCTAAATCAAGGCGTGGATTTCATCGATGATGCGCTCGGCAAAGGCATTGGCCGCAGCTTCATCGCGGCTCTCGGAATAAATCCGGATGATCGGCTCGGTGTTGCTTTTGCGCAGGTGTACCCATTCGTTACCAATGTAAATTTTAACGCCGTCCGTCGTATCGACTTCTTCGTGGGCGTATTTTTCCGCCACGTTTTTGAGAATTTCGTCTACGTTAATATCAGGCGTGAGCTCGATTTTGTTTTTGGAAATGACGTATTTCGGGTAAGAATCGCGCAGCTCGCTGGTTTTCATCCCGGATTTGGCCAGGTGGGTCAGGAAAAGTGCAATCCCAACAAGGGCATCGCGGCCGTAATGGGATTCCGGGTAAATGATACCGCCATTTCCTTCACCGCCGATAATGGCATTGACAGCTTTCATTTTTTCCACAACGTTCACTTCACCTACTGCCGCTGCG
>CBINGV010000188.1:0-7275 GCA_966250255.1 uncultured Flavobacteriales bacterium
ATAAAATGTCGTTAGCTGGGTTGTTTGTGTATTTGTCTAACAAGGAAACAAAGTTTTGAAGTCCTTTTTTACTACCGAAAAATCTCCACTGATTTACATCCAGTCTGTCGTCACGGTCGTAATAGAAACCAAGTTGTCGCCACTCGTCAACCATCATTTGGTCAATATCAAATTTCTTGTCTGTCATTGCTGTAATGTTGGTCGTATAAGGTCGCACATAACTTATTTATTGGCGAATATACTTAAATTATTTACGCTACGAATGGCTTACCCTTCGTGCAGGTGAACTACACCCTGTTATTTTGACTTGTACTCATAAATAACCTCCCCATGTTCAGCGCTTTTTACCTCGACCTGGCAATACACTGTCTTTTTGAGCCTATCCTTAAAGCACTTGCTTAAAGGAATTTCTTTGTAATTGCTATAGGTAAATAGCTGCAATTGATCCAGTTTACAAAATACTTCAGGCAGATGATCGAACGAACAATATACCGTTAACCATCCGATCTTTTTCATTTCAGTAAGAGGAAAAGTCGTAAGTTTCGGGGCGATGAGCTCCAGATAATCCAACTTGTTCAACGCCGGATTCACTTTTAAATCAACGAGCTCAGGCATGGATAGCTGCAGCTGCTCCAAACGGGCAATCGAATCGCTGATCATCCGGAAGCTTTTCAATTTTTCGGAGTAAATCCAAACATGCTTTAAACCGGCCCGGGGAGAAAGATTCAGCTCTTCCTGGTCAAAGCCAAAAATGAAAACCGTGTGCAATCCGGGTAAAATATCCGCATTTAAGAGCTGTTGTATGGCTTCTTCCGGCGGGTTCAGGAGCTGCACTTCTTTTAATTGACGGTTGGCTTCTATGGAATGTATAAAATTATCACTGCTGTTGCCGGAAAATTCGTAAATCAGCGCTTCAATGCTATCTACGTGTTCAATGACGGAGTTGTCCGTCAATTTCAGAAATTTGTACTTGTTAAAAGGCCCCTCCTGGCAATGGCCCAATTTCAAGGCAAGTAAAAATAAAACGAACAGGAATTTATGCATTGATTCGTTGCTAAATGGGTGATTTAATACCTCTCAAAACCATCCCGAATGGCTGCTTCAAGCACAGGAAACTGAATATCCTTCAAGGCTTTAAACTTGATGCAATAGCCGCTTACACTCGCTTTCCCGATCGTTTCCCCATAAGTCCGGGCCAGGTATTTTTTATCATCGAAGCCCATGACATACACTGAAATTCCGCCGGTGTTAGCGCTGAGGCCGATTTGATAAAACTCCCGGCTTTTCCCGTCGGCATAAGAGATTGTATAGGAACCATAGCCGATGTTCGGGTTGGAAACAACTTTACCGGCATCGTTTTTACCGTCCAGGAACCACAATTTGCACCCTGGCCTGGTATGCAGGATGAGCTCATGCAGTGTTTGCATCTCTTTGCCCTTCGCTTCGTCCTGGTTGGCGATATAGCCTTGGATTTGTTCTTCCGTATTCATCGTATCTTGTTTATTTCGTAAGTTTAAAGGCCAGCTTATCCTTATTCGATTCGTAATAATCCAGGAGCTCTTTTTTCAAAACCGCATCGTTTCGCATCCGCTCGAAAAGCTCCAGTTTAACATCTTCCAAATAGCGGTCGAGCGACGTGATGTGCGGCCTGTATTTTTGGCAGGCTTTCTTTTTTTCGGAATCGTAGGCCTCTGAAATGGGCGAAACATCCCGGTCAAAATCATGGAAAATGGCCTCGTAGCAGAAAGCCGCCAGCAGGGTATAATCTTTTTGCCATTGGACTTCGCGCAGACCATTGATCCCGACACAAACGTGGGATTGAACGGTGGTATCCGGGTTAACCAGGTCACAGTAAAAGAATTTGGAGGCCACTTCCATCAGCTCATCTGCCGTATAGGTCTTACCCGCCTCTCCTTGCGGATGCTCAATCGGGGCAAGCGTTTCTTCAAAATAAGCCCTTAACTTTTTATCCCCGGAGAGCTTTTCCAGGTAACGTTTTTGAAGCGCTGCCGTGTCGGGGTATAACCCAAATAGCTCGCTCCTTTCCCGGGCCTTTTCCGGCTGGTGGATCTCCGGCATATTCAGGAGGATGTATTCAAATCTCCTTTTATAAGGCATCAATTTACTTTCCGTTTTAATTTCGGGCATCGCAGCCCCTTTTACCTCGTTTTCATACTCGTATGCATACACATCGATGTTGACATGATCTGCAATAGCTGCTTTTTTAAGCTGGCAGGAACCGGCCAAAGCCAGCAGCAGGATTGAAAAGTATATTATCGCCTGTTTCATTCAGTCTGGGTTAATCCAAAGCGAATATACCAAACTTTTAAAATCAGCTCGGGCTTGTCTGGCTAATTTAAAGTAATTTAACAGGAATGGGCTCTGATGTGAAATGTACCCTACTCCTCCACCGCATATAAACGGACCAGCTTCCCTTCCGCATGAATAAACAGCTGCAAATCGCTGTTGTAGGAATCGGCTTTGAACTCGCGGTCTTCCAGCAGGAGCTTTCCCTCCGGCGAAAAAACCAGCAGGCCTTTTTCTTTCAATAAGGAGAGGAAAACCCGAAGTTTGGGATCATAGTGCAGAACGGATTTGAAAACGGCTTTGTCCGGAAGCGGGATTTTCTGTTGCAACAAGCTTTCATTACCCTTGATCTGGTAGAAATGAAGCTCACAGGGAGAATCCGCAGCGGCGCCTTCATCATCATCCAGCAGGGGATTATAAGTAATGGCTACCGTTTCGTGATCAAACCAGCAAGCCGCCCGGTTTTCGTGTTCGCCTCCACCAATATGAATCTCATCAATTCGATTGCTTTGAATAAATTGGGCGATGTCGTACACATTGTAAGCGTCATGCGAGCCCCAGGCCCAGCCTGCACTCAGGAACTTCTTGTTGTCGGGCGAAACGGAGAGCCTGCCGTAAAAATAGTCGTATGGACGTGGCCAGGGTCTTTTGTTTTCATCTTCCCGGCTCTCGTAAAATTTCAAATGCCGTTCCTCCGCTCCTTCTTCGATAAGGGACTTTGTAGCCGTAAGTACCTGCAAATTATCAAGCTTCATGATGTGTACCTGGTTCCAATCGTTCGCATAAATCAGGTGCGGGGTTCCTTCCTCATTTTTATAAAAGGCCAGCGGGTAATCGCAATGTTCCGTGTGATATTCTCCCCGCCACAAATGCACCCGGTGAAATTTCCCGGGATAATGCAAATAGGCATGCCTGCCGTAATTGTTAGCCACCACAACGAGATCATCCAGGGTATAAATGCTGGATTTTTCATTCAAATCGTACCCCCCATCTCTATAGGTGAAGCCCGTTTCCAATGAAAACAACTGACTCCCTTTTCTTTCTTTGAAATTAAACCGGATCACATCGCCGGAAGAGAGCAGCATCACAAATTCACCCGGAGCAGAAAGCGTCGCTGCCTTCACTTCATGTTCCGTGTCAAAATTCAAGCTGTCAATTTCCGTAATTTTCATAAGGCCGGCATCAATAATCATACACATGCTCCACCCGGATCCCCTTTTGCCTGAAATAACGCAGCATTTCGGCCAGTTTGCCCACCGGGGTTACGAGGGCAATCCGCTTGAGGGATTCGTCGGTTGAGATTTTTTGCGAAAACAGCAGGCGCACATCATCGTGACTGATCCGCTTGTTTTTGGGAACGAGCAAGGTCAGCATAATCAGGGACTTGTTGCCCGCCACCTCAGAGAAATTGACCCCTTCGGCAGCCATGCGCCCGGCGGTTTCCTTGAAGGCCGTATAACGCGGAATCCGGAGAATACCTGTCCCGTCCTGGCGGATTTCCACCACTTCAATCGTGCTGTCGGCTTTCATGTTCGGACTCACGCGGTCAACCACAACGCCCGTCGTGGAAGGTGCCTGGCCGTACATCGTGTGGGCTCCGAATTTGATCACTTCGGCGTAAAGCATTTTGAAAATCAGCTCGGAAGTCAGGAAATAGCGGCGCTCCAGCTTGCGGTGCATATTCGCCCCCCAGAAATCGGTCTCCGTCCAGAGGGATTTGAGCCGGGATTTGAAATCAAAATCGTACCAGAACACTTCGTGCAGCGAACGTGCATAATCGTCGGTGAACTTCGCATCAAAACGGTCCTCGGCTGTCATTTCGCTTGTTTGGCTCAGCCGCCCGATCACGGTTTCATACCAGGATTTGGCGCCGTACTCGAGATCAGTGCTGTGGCCGATGATTTTGATCATCAGGTGATACTCATCGTTATATTTATACCGGCCTGCAATGGGCTTTTTGATCAGCTCATAACTGTCCCAAAACTGGTCCAGGTGATCGACGTATTTAAATTCCGAGGAAGTTTTTGTTTTGAAAAATTCGGCCTGCTCCTCCGGGCTGAATACCAGGAACCATTCCGGGTAGGTCAGGAAAGTCTGGTCGGCTTTGCGCCGGTCTTTGCGCGGGGTGAGTATCTCGCCTTCATTGGCAAACCACTCGTCGGGAATTTCCTCATAGTAAGCCATCGTTACCTTTTCGCCATAAAACTGCTTGTAAAAATGAATACCGCAGGCCAAAGCCAGCGCAATTACGGTTAAAATTCTCAGCCTTTTCATCGGTTTAATGTTTGGTAAAACAAAGCAGGGTATTCAGGGAAGGGTCCTTGTCCTGCAGGATGCGCTGTCCGCCATCACTGAAATCATATTGCTGTAAGAGCTCCGACCAGGCCTCCACCGAACGGAAACTGCGGTACTCCCCGCTGTTAAATTCCCAGGACTCTTTCAGTCCCAGGTTAAATACCGTATGGACAAGCGAAGCAAAAACAACCATCATCTCACTGTTACAATCGTGGTCGCGCATCACGAATTTTCCCCCGGGCCTCAGCACCCGGTGAATCGAACGGATATAAGCATCCAGCTTCTCTTCGGGGCAATGGTGCAGCCCGATAAAACAAGTCACCACATCCAGGCTTGCAGACGGGATCTGCGCTTCGCTGATCGGCTCATAATCCAGGTGATAAAAAGTCCCTATTTTGGACAGCTGCCCGCGCTCAAAGAGATCGCCGACACCAAAGCCGGGAGCCACATCGTTTTGCAGGTAAACCGATCCGGTCACTTTCACGGCTTTGCGCAACTGGCTGATGTAACGCCCCGTTGAGCCGATTTCCAGGTAACCGGTAATGCCCTTTGGGTGACCGAGAATTTCCAGGGTTTGACGTGTCATTTCACGCTTCTGTTTTTTCAAGGCAGGCAAAGCATAGGTAAATTCCGACAGGAAGGTCTTGATTTCTGGCAATTTTTGCTGTACCTCCCGGTAAATCGCCTCGTCTGAATCCAGTTTCGCACAGGCATCCGTGATCAGTTGGTGAAAGCGGTCTTCCGGGTAAAGGTGGAAAATCACCTGCAGAAAAGCATACATCTTGTCGCTCCATTCCGTTTGGCCCATTACTGTTTTAAATTCAGAGCTGCTTGCTGTTGTCATCGTTTGCTGATTTTGATAAAGATGATCCCACAATTGGTTCCGGAAACGGTTTTCGGGATCGTGTTGCCGTTTCAGTTCGAATAAATCTTTCGCCCGCGGATAAGCCCGGTGAAATTGTTCCTGTGTTTCATAGACCTGGTAAGGCAAATAATAAGTTCCTCCCACGGCCAGTACGGCATCAATCATCTCCCGGGTCCAGACGGCCACACGGCTTTTGGCATTTTCACGGGTGCGCTGCTTGTAATACACCACGAAAGCATACATTTCCTGCGTCGCCCAGGCCAGGTAGCTGCCGGGATCTTTTTCCGCATGCCGGATCGAAATATTGATCACATTGACGCGGTGGCGCTGGAAAATTTCGCTCATGCGCGGCATGAATTCGGCGAATCGGTCTACCGGGACAAAGTATTCGCGCAGCACATAGGTCGATTTCCGGCGGGATTTCGGCTCAAGTTCAGCCACATCGTAACCGGCTTCGTAATTCCGCCAATGGACGCGCTTGCGCAAGTGGATCAGCGGCTCAATGAGCTTTTCGCGGCGCCATTTGCCAAAGCGGCTTTCGGAAAAGGACCAGAGGAAATAGCGCTCCACCGGGTAGGAATCTTTCAAGGGCATCAGGCGGGCTTTGACCGTCGGTTTGCGATCGGTTTTGACCCAGGTAACTGCGTTTGCCCGTTTGTAGGACGGCGGGAAAATGTTGGTATTGTGCATGATCGCCTCCGGGTTATTGCGCACTTCTTTTTCAAAATAAGCCGGGAACTTTTCAATCGGCATGCCTTTCGCCACGCGGAGCATTTTGACATTATCCGCCAGCCCGAGGGTCACACGAACAATGATCCCCAAGGCATTGTAGCCGCCGATCGCTCCGTAAAATAAGTCGCTGTTTTCCGAAGGAGAGGCTTTTTTCAGGCTGCCGTCCGCAAGCAGCAATTCCAGGCTTTTCACCGATAAAATGACAGGCCCAAGTCCCATGTAACGCCCATGGGCATTGACACTGATCGCTCCTCCAACGGTAAAATTGGCATACGATTGCATGATTTTGACACTGAGCATGTGCGGGTCTACATGACGCTGGATGTCGCACCAGCGCACGCCGGCCTGAACGGTAATTGTTTTTTCCTCAGCTGAAAAGGCTTCGATTTGGTTCAGGCCGCGTAAATCCAGGTGCAGGCTGTCGGTGCTGGCCGTTTGTCCCCCCATGCTGAAGCGTCCGCCCCCCACGGAAAGCGGGCCTTTGCTGTTGGCTACAATTTGCTGCAGCTGCTCAATCGATTGCGGGCGTTCATATCCTGATACCATAATCGGGTTAAGCTGGGTGACGTCGTTCACAATGTGATGGGAGCTTTTCAGGTGCTCGATTTTTTCAGGAGCGGGATTGGTGAAATAATCTTCCGTATGACCGGGCGGCAAACCATATTTGTTGGCTTTTTTACTTCCCCTGCCCAGCCCCATTTGCAGGAAAAGCCAGAAAGGTCCGAGAATGGGAATCAGCGTAAGCAGCAAAAACCAGCCCGATTTGTTGCGGTCATGCAGGCGTTTGGTGGCCGTACAGATCAGCGCCCAATACAGGAAAGGGTAAACGATGATCGTTGAGCCGTAACCCAGCGAAAGATCGAGTAAATTATACAGGATATAAAAGGAAAGCCAGATAAAGAGCTGCGCATTCCAGAAGGTCAGGCGATCGATCCTTCCCCGTTTGGTAAAGAGCAGGTAAGTTACCGGGAGTGTTTGTTTCATGACAGTTTGTGAATAATGACGGGAATCAACATGTTCACAAATATAATTGTTTTCCTGAGTAATCAGTTAATGTGTTAATATGCTAATGACTT
>CBINGV010000189.1:0-7241 GCA_966250255.1 uncultured Flavobacteriales bacterium
GCTGAAATTACGGATTATTTTCAAAATAACAAACCCTCAAACGGCCTTTTTTGCCCGAAAACCAAAAATATTTTTTTTCTCCAAAGGAGTTTTGTAATTTTGCAGTTCATTAGTTACAAGAATTTTATAGATCAATATGAATAACACACAAGAAAAATTGGCTTACAAAGTCAAAGACATCAGTTTGGCTGAGTGGGGAAGAAAAGAAATCACCCTCGCCGAAGCGGAAATGCCGGGCTTAATGTCCCTACGCGCTGAGTATGGAAAATCCAAGCCGCTGGCCGGTGCGCGCATCGCAGGATGTTTGCACATGACCATCCAGACCGCTGTACTGATTGAAACGCTCGTGGAGCTGGGTGCAGAAGTTACCTGGTCTTCCTGCAACATTTTCTCTACGCAGGACCACGCTGCTGCTGCTATTGCTGCTGCCGGCATCCCGGTTTACGCCTGGAAAGGTATGAACGAAGAAGAATTTGACTGGTGTATTGAGCAGACTTTGTTTGCATTCAAAGACAGCCAGCCCTTGAATATGATCCTCGACGACGGAGGTGACCTGACGAACATGGTGTTCGACCGTTTCCAGGAACTGACCAAAAACATCAAAGGCTTGTCTGAAGAAACGACTACCGGTGTTCACCGTTTGTATGAGCGCGTGAAAAACGGTACCCTCGTAATGCCGGCAATCAACGTAAACGACTCCGTGACGAAATCCAAGTTCGACAACAAATACGGATGTAAAGAATCCCTCGTGGATTCTATCCGTCGTGCAACGGACGTGATGATGGCCGGAAAAGTGGCTGTTGTTTGCGGATACGGTGACGTTGGTAAAGGCTCTGCTGCTTCCCTGAGAGGTGCAGGTGCCCGCGTAATCGTTACGGAAATCGACCCGATCTGTGCTTTGCAGGCGGCGATGGACGGTTTTGAAGTGAAAAAACTCGACACGGTGGTCCACCTCGGTGACATCATCGTAACAACTACCGGTAACAAAAACATCGTAGTAGGCCGTCATTTCGAAAAAATGAAAGACAAAGCGATCGTTTGTAACATCGGTCACTTCGACAACGAAATCGACATGGCCTGGTTGAACAACAACCACGGTGCTTCCAAAGTGGAGATCAAGCCGCAGGTTGACCTGTACAACGTAAACGGAAAAGACGTGATCGTATTGGCTGAGGGCCGTTTGGTTAACCTCGGTTGCGCTACCGGTCACCCGTCTTTCGTGATGTCCAACTCGTTCACGAACCAGACGTTGGCTCAGATCGAATTGTGGACCAATGCTTCTGCATACGAAAACGACGTATACATGCTGCCTAAACACCTCGATGAGAAAGTGGCGCGCCTGCACCTGGCGAAAATCGGTGTGGAGCTCGAGACCCTTTCCCAGGACCAGGCGGATTACATCGGCGTGAAAGTGGAAGGCCCATACAAAGCGGAACACTACAGATACTAAAATCTGATCCGATATTTTTAAAGAAAAGGAACTCATTTTGGGTTCCTTTTTTTAATTTAGGGCGGTTGAATCCCATGACGGAACAAAAATCATTTTTATTCAAAAGCAGGTTCCTGCTGCTTTCGCTTCTGCTGAGCGCTTTTGTTTATGTGCTTCATTTTACGGGCGAACGCAACAGCATGTTCAACACGAGTCCCTTTGCTTACAATACCGCAAGCCGGTCCTGGGAAAATGCTGAGCTCGAAACAGACATCCAATACCGCGATTCGCTGCTGGCTTTCTCGAAGCGAAAAATGAACACCGAAGTGCTCACTTTGGTCAAAAAAACCACCGGCATTTCCAAAAGCCTCACCTTCGTTGTCCTGAACTTCATTTACCTGGTCCTGAGCGGTGTGGTGATCGCCCGGATCTGCCGGAAACTTTTCCCCAATCCAAACATCGCTTACTTTGCAATCGGGGCTTTTTACCTCAATTTCACGATCCTTTACGGTTTTTTTGCACCGCTTTACAGTTTCGACGACTGGCTGCAATACCTGGCCTTGCTGATCGCTTTCCTGGCGCTGCTGCATGAAAAGGTCCTGCTCTTTTTCCTGTTTTATACGATTTCGATCCTCACGCGCGAATCGAGTGTGTTTGTGGCGCCTTTACTCATATATTACCTCTACGAACGGGAAATCGCTAAAAAGTGGCCTTATTTCCTGGCAATCGCTGTTGCTTTCCTGGCTTTCTTCCTTTACCTCGAATTAGTAACCAACGTCGGCGGCCAGGTTGAAGACGTCAGCTCGCGCATGAACCTGTTGTACCGCAATTTTTCAGATTTACACAAAACGATCGAATCGCTCTACTCCTGGATCATGATTTTCGGGGTTCCGTTGGTATTGAGCTTCAACTATTACCGCGAACTGAATCGCCGGGAACGGATTTTCCTGCTGCTTTTCTGGGCAATCGTGGCCGGGAACACGGCTTTGGTTTACCTGGCCGGCGGTGGGCGCGAATCACGACTGATGAACATCCCGGTCATCCTCTTTTTACCTTTCCTCGGAAAATGGCTGCACGCCGAATTTATGCTGCTCAAAATGAACCTGGGCCTTTACCTGAAATCGGTCTTTTTCTGGATCTTTGTTCCCCTGAGCATGGTTCTTTCTTACAAACTGGCCTTCCTGCACAAAACATCCATCGGCTGGACCTCGGAATACCTCTTTAAAATTTATTTTTTCGGGTATTTCAACCTGAGTTTTTTCCTCCTGTTTCAAGGATGGAGAAGTCGCTCATTTGCGCGAAACACTGAAAAGCGATGAGCCGAAAAGAAGGGGAAAACGCTTCCGGATCAGCCAGTTTTCAACTGTTACATAAGCCAGCAGCAGCTTGTTCCAAAACGGAGAAAGGCTTTGCAGGTCACTTTTGGCCGATGATTTAGCAGAAGTAAACAGTTTTGTGAGGCAAATTATCAAAAACACCGGCGGCAGGCGATAATTGAGCTTGTTATGCTGAAAACCCGCCCCGGAAAGAAGAGAGCGTAATTCCTTTTTCCGGTACCTCCTGCCGGAATGCACAAAAACATCATGGCTTCGTTTCAACAGATCGAAAGCAGGCAAATTCAGGATCAGGATCCCGCCCGGCTTCAATGCTTTGTAAAATTGTTCCAGGCATTGCCGGTCGGATCGAATTTCCGTCTGGCACAATACATCCAGGCTCACGATCACATCGTAGGAATTTTCCGGCGCCGTCCAATCATTTAAGTCGGCTCGTGCTACATTTTCCAGGCCGTTCAGGCGGCAGAATTTGAGTCCCTCTTCCGAAAAATCAATTCCTTCCGCCTCGCCCAATTGACTGAGTTGGAGCAGCAAACCACCCGTCCCGCAGCCCGCATCCAGTATTTTCAATTGGTCCCTATGATCTTTGAATTCCTGCCGGATAGTCGAAATGACCAGGGATTGCAAACCGCGGTACCACCAATGTTCACGCTCGTTCTCGAAAATATTGCGGTACTCATCAATTTCCATCTTTTTCGAAACGTTTGCGGATGGTATATTGCGGCTTTTTGCTTTGCGACTGGAAGACACGGCCAATGTATTCGCCCAGTACCCCGATGCCGATCAGGATCAGGCCTGAGAAGAAGCTGATGAGGGTAATAATCGTAGAATAACCGGCCGGCAGATCGGGGTACATGATTTTTTCGATGATGGTGAAAATCCCGAAAAGAAAACCGAGGAAGGCTGAAATAAAACCAATCACGATCACCAGGCGCAGCGGGATCAGCGAAAAATTCAGGAACATATTCGACCAGAGTGAAAGCAGTTTCCCGAAGGTATAACCCGATTTGCCCTCCCGGCGCGAATCGCTGGCTACTTTGACGGAAGCAATGCTGTCCGTTGTGCGCAGAATCAGCCCGTCGATGTAAGGAAAAGGCAGGTCGTATTTGATGATCTCATCCACCAGGAAACGGTTCATGATCTTAAAGCTCGATAAATAGAGTTTTTTTGGCTTGTCCAGCATCCAGCAAGCCATCCGGTCATTCAGCCGGCTTCCCATCCTGCGAAAAAACGAATAAGACGAATGCTCCGACCAAGTATAAACCACATCTTTCTGCTGCGTGCTAATGGCCTCTACCAGCTTGCTGACCTCGCTCACCGGGTTCTGGAAATCGTCGTCCATGATCAGCACGTAATCGCCTGAAGTGTGGTTCAAACCGGCCAGAACCGCCGCGTGCTCGCCGACATTTTTAGCCAGTAAAAAATACCGGAGCTGTTGCGGATACTTTGCAAACAGGCTTTGACAAACTTCATCCGAACGGTCTTTCGAGCCATCATTCACCAACACAATCTCCAGGCGATACAAAGCCGAAAGCTCTGCAAACAGCGCATCCACCAAAGGCGAAATGGTTTTTTCGCTATTATACACCGGTATGACGATCGATACGGAAATCATGAGTTCAAGGCATTAAATTCGTTTAAAGCGGCACACACCCGCTCCACTTCGGTATTTTCGAGGCTCGGGAACATCGGCAGGGAAAAAATCTCCTGCGCCAGTTGTTCGGTCTGTGGCAAATCCCCGTTCTGGTAGCCCAGGTAGCGATAGGCTTCCATCGTATGCACCGGCCAGGGATAACTGATATTGACAAAAATATCCTGCGTTTTCAGGAATTCGATGAGTCGATCGCGTTGCGGATGGCGAACAACGTACAGGTACCAGCTGTGGCTGTTTCCCGACATGGTTTGCGGCAAAATCAAGCCGCTTTCCCGTAACAGTTTATTATAAAGCGCGGCGATTTCCTGCCGGCGTGCAATATAGCGGTCGAGTTTTTCCAGTTTCGTTAATAAAATCGCTGCCTGCACTTCATCGAGGCGTGAGTTGTAGCCTTGTTCAAGCGCATAATACCTTTTTTCCATCCCGTAAAAGCGGAGTCGTTTTACTTTTTGGTAAAGCGCCTCATCCGAAGTGACGACCATACCGCCGTCGCCATAAGCGCCCAGGATTTTGGTCGGGTAAAAGGAAAAAACCGCCAGGTCGGAAAGCGAGCCGCATGTTTGATTTTTATAGGTGGCCCCATGGCTCTGCGAGCAATCTTCCAGCACGAAGATGCCCTGTTTTTTGGCAATCCCGTTTACGACATCCATATCGACACATTGTCCGAAAAGATGTACCGGCAAGATGCACTTTGTTTGCGGAGTGATCGCCGCTTCCAGCAAGCCGACGTCCATCAGGAAATTAACAGGATTGACGTCTACGAAAACCGGGCGGGCTCCCGTGGCAACAATGGCTGAAACGGTAGGAACAGCCGTATTGGCAACCGTGATCACCTCATCCCCTTCCCCGATTCCAAGCGCTTTCATGGCGAGGAACAAAGCATCCGTAGCACTATTCACCCCAATACCGTAGCGGCAGCCGCAATACGCCGAAAATCCTGCTTCGAAACGGCTAACGCGGTCACCCAGGATCAATGTCCCGGAACGGAAAACCGCATCCACCGAAGCGAGAATTTCTTCCCTTTCGGCTTCGTATTCACGAAGATATGACCAAACTTTGACGGACACTTTTTATTTTTCTCAAATATAAGAAAGGAATTTAGAATGGAAAGTGGAAAATGTAGAATTGACTGCTGCTATTTTTTCAGCGCATCTTTGTATGCTTCGAGGCTGCGGATGGATTTGGTGATGTCGTAATGCGTATTCGCCAGCACCAGCAGGAGTGCATGCTCCGAAAAATCATCCATTTCAATGAAAAGCATGCGCGGCACAAATAAGCCTTTGCCGGGCTGATCCAGGATAAATTCCGACCAGGCTTTGCCATCATATAAGCGGACCCGAAGCGAACCGTTCAGGGCAATCAGTAACTGGTCCGTATCCGTATGGGCATGCCCGCCGCGATCTTCTTTTATGCCGTGCAGGTAAAAAAGACGCTTTACCCGGAAAGGCAGGTCGATCCCGCTTTCGATTGCTGTCAGGCTGCCGCGTTCGTCATTTATTGACGGAAAATCGATCCAACGTGCTTCCTTCATCTCTTTGGTTTTTGAGCCAGGTTTCGTACCTCAGCGATGAGCCGTGCCTGTTCCAGGATTTCGGCATAAGCGCTTTCGTAATTCCCGGAAGTGGCGGTTTTTGCAAAATGGTCCAGGATGGCCTTGAAATGGTTTTCGGCCGGATGCTTAATCATTTCTGTTCCGGATTCTTTTTCGACGACGATCTCCGGCGTAAAATCTTTGGGGGCAGTGTAAGCACGCTTGGCCGTGATTTTTCCTTTTGTTCCCGTCAATTCATAACTGCACTGGTAAAAGCCGTCAAAACCAAAGTAAAGCTGGGCCTGGATTCCTTCGGCATTTTCGAGCAGAACGGAACCGTTTACGTCCACCTCTCCTTCTGCGGTTAAATTCGCCGCCAGGATCTTCAGTCCGTTTCCTAAAAACAAGCTTGAAGCCCGCAGGAGGTAACAACCGGCATCGAGCAAAGCGCCGCCGCCCAAAGCTTTCGAATAGCGAAAATTGTCTGCCGGGAGCGGTGGAAAACAAAAGGTAGCACGTAGCAGCTTCAGTTTCCCGATTTCATCCCTCTCTCTGATTTCCTGCACCAGTTGGTGCTGTCCGTGATGCAGGAACATAAAATTTTCCAGGAGCAGCAAATTCGTTTCACGCGCCCGGTCTACCATGCGCTGCGCCGATTCCAGGTTAAGTGCGAAGGATTTTTCGACCAAAACATGTTTGCCGGCATCCAGGGCTTTCAGCACCCATGCTTCGTGCAGGCCGGTTGGCAAAGGCAAATAAACCGCATCCAGGTCGGTTCGTGCCAGCAAAGCTTCGTAGCTGTATTCGGCCTCGCAAGCAAAAGCCGCAGCAAAGGAATCCGCTTTTTCGCGGTCCCGGCCGGCCACAGCTTTCAGCTCAAAAGCATTCAGTTCCCGGATGGCCGGGATGACTGATTTATAAGCAATGTTTGCGCAGGAAAGTACGCCGATCCTTAGTTTTTTCATCCTATCTGAAATGCAACAAAGCCAGCAGCGAGCGGGCCTGAACGTTGAAATAATTGTTAAACTTAAGCAAAGTATGGATTTGCTGCAGGCTCATCCAGGTGTAAGCCCCGGGGAGCTCCAGCGGAAAATCGTCAAAAAGCTCCAGCAGCATGTAGCGGTTTTCCTCGTGGTAAAAACGCCCGCCTTCTTCGGATTGCAGGCTTGAAAAATGCACTTTGGCCTGTGCTTTTTTTATCCCCGAAACATATTCCATAAACGGAATGGAAGCGTCCTCTTCGACAGCCTGGATCGTTGGTCCCAGCTCAAAGCCATCAAAATTGCCGCATTC
>CBINGV010000190.1:0-7207 GCA_966250255.1 uncultured Flavobacteriales bacterium
ATCGGGTTCCGGCAATTGCTCGGCCTGCTGCAAAATAGCAAGCAGCTCTTCGTCGGAAACAAAAGGCAGGCAGTGGGGAATCAGCGCTTGGGAATCAATTTTTTCGACAAGCATGGCGCGGCTTGCCCGGGCGACGAGGATACTTGAATCAATGGCTTTAGGATGTGGATGCGTGCAGCTGGCATTGATGATTGCCCAGTTAGCGAGTTGACTTTCTTCCAGCAAACCGATCGGTACGGCCCGCACAACCGGGGCATTCCCGGGATAAGCGCGCTTGCGCTGAAAATCCCGGATTTCGCTGATGCTTTTTTCCCCGCTGAAATACCAGCGCAGTGCCCCGTGTCCGTTCCGGTGATAGCCTTTCTCTTCAAAACCCAGCTCATATTCGGCTTTTAAAAAACGGACCAGGAGTTCATCTCCCGGCTTTTCGCAGCTCATAATGGCTTTGGTGAGCGCAATAGACATCTCGGTATCGTCCGTGTAATTCCAGGGACGATAATCCTGTGTAAACAGCTCCTTGTCCGGGTGATCAATAAACGGGCGCCGGTTGATGAATTTTGTAAAATCCACCTGCTCCCGGATCCAGTTCCTGTCCTGGAATTCGAGCCCGGCGCCGTAAGCATCCCCGATCGCGATGCCAGCAAAGAGGTTTCGTATGGATGCGCGGTCAAGGCTCATTTTGCTTCATAATACGTTCATACTGCTGAAAAGAATGGTCGTCAAAACAAACGAGGTAAACCATTTTTAAAGAAGAAGGCTTCTCCAAAAAACTCCGGATAGTTTCCAGGGCAATTTTACCCGCTTTTTCGAAAGGGAAACGGTAAGCACCGGTACTGATGGCCGGGAAGGCGATATTTTCCAGCTGGAATTCGGCAGCCAGTTCGAGGGCCGTCCGGTAACAGGAAGTGAGCAGTTTTTCTTCCTGCTGCGTGCCATTGTTCCAAACCGGGCCGACTGTATGAATAACATACTTTGAAGGCAGGCGAAAAGCTCCCGTGATTTTGGACTGACCGGTTTCACAGCCTTTCAATAGGCGGCAGGCTTCCGTGAGTTCGGGACCAGCTGCGCGGTGGATCGCGCCGTCAACACCACCGCCTCCCATTAGGGATTTGTTGGCAGCGTTGACAATGGCGTCCACTTCCAATGTTGTAATATCGGCCTGTATCAGCTTAATTGGCTCCATCCGGGATGAGTTGTTCTTTTTCCAGCTGCTGACGGATGCGTTCCCGGATCTCGCTAAGCTTTTGCTCGTTGAAACATTGGCCGTTTTCGAATACCGTTTGCAGTAGTCCTTGTTTTTCTTCCTCCCAGCTGCATTCGTCTTTCAGGACAAGCTGGCCGTTATCGTTATGCACGGCGAGCAGGCCTTTGGCCGATTTTTTCGTGCCGTCGTCTGTTTTCGGGTCTTTAAAAATATTGCGCCCTTCGCCGTTCACCTCGCCGTAGGTGGCTTTCATGGCAAAGCCGTAGGTGTCGCGGGTCACATATTCATAGGTGTAAGAACCGATTCCGAGCACCACGTTAAAGGAAGCAAAGCCTTTTTGGGCCAGGCCTTCGAGGATGTCTTTCTGGCGCTGAAGCGTAATGCTATCGCCATAAATCAGCCCGATGTGCGGATCCAGTAATTTATAGCCTTTTTCCGTGATCGTGCCGCCGAAAATCTCCCACATACACTCGATAGCCCCTTTGTATTCCGGGCTGCCGGGAGCTGCGGAAGGATCGCCTACGATGATTTTCACCGGGTCGCCGCTGTCGGGACGGATCACCACTTTGCCATCGCGGGCCAGGATCTGGTTTTTGAGTTCCGGCAAATATTCGGTGATCACCTGCCAGAAATCCCAGGTATCGGATACAATGGAAACAATCCCGGCCGGGTAGAGTTTCGAAATCAGGCGCTCGAACGTTTCGATTTCGTTTTCTTTGGTTCCCATACACATCACGGAATGTTCCGTAGCCGGTACGCTTCCGCCGATCAGTTCCCGTTCAGCATGGGCGCCGTAATACATTTCATGAAAATCAATGGCCGGAACTGTGTCGGTACCATAAAACGAAAGCAGGTGGCCGGCGGCGCTCATGCAGGCGTCTTCAATCCCGCTCATTCCGCGGAAACTGAAATCATGGCCCTGCCAGTAAACAAAATCAATTTCCTTATCGCTGACCGTGCGCACCGCATATTCGTTAAAGGTTTTCCGGTACTGGAAAGCCGTGGTGGCGCTGGTGGACGGTTTCCATAAAATGGCCGACATCAAAGACTCGAGGTAATTTGTCAGCCAGAAAAATTCGGCTTGTGTGTTGTAAACCGTTACCACCGGGATTTTAGGGCCGACAATCGTTCCTTCGGGCAAGCCTTTTACCACCAGGGGCAGGTAACCGAGGTCGTGCAATTGAGCAATGTGTCCAACCGGGATGCTGTCCGTTCCGAGGGCTGTGTCCATACGGCGTTTGTAATCCGCTACGACTTTATCTTTCGGCTGACTGAAAAAGCCTTCGTTCCATTGTTTCACGAGGTATTCCTTCACAAAATACTGCAAGCCGAAAAATACAAGCCGATCGTTGCCTTCCTGGCGTGATTTACGCGGCGTAAAGTTCGAATATACGAGGGAAGTTCCTTCCGGGTACTGTCTGCGGTGATCGGCTTTGTAAAAATCGATCAGCATTAAAGGGTTCATTTTCATGGTGCTATGTTTTTAGAGTTAAATACTTCATTGAAGGCTGTAATACAGCTTTGTGTTTTGGACCGGTCATACACGGCAAAGATGATTTCCCGGAAGGAGCCGTCAAAATGGGAGGAAATCACCTCGCGGAACAATTCAGCAACTTCAGCCGGTTCGTTGCGAAAGACCCCGCAGCCCCAGGCTCCGAGGATGAGGCAATCGATTTCCTGTTGTTCGGCCAGCTTGAGAACCTTGAGCATGCGCTTCCGGAGAACAGGCCCGATTTCAGTGATTTCAGCTGTGCGCTGGTGTTGCAGCATCGCCCCTTTGTTCGGTGCCGGGCTGGTGATGACGTCGGCTAGCAGGGGTTCCGGCAGGAGATTACCTTCGTCGTCCATCCAGAAGACCACATCGGGGCTGTAAATCATGTAATCGGAATAGAGGAACGAGGAATTTGCCCGGTTGAAACGGTACATGCTTTCATCTTTCGTGAGCGAAGAATAAAGGCTGGAAGCACGCGCCAGGCTTTCTTCCTGCGATTGTGCGCCTCCCAGGAAACCGCCGCCCGGGTTTTTCGCCGAAGCAAAATTCAGGATGGCGGTTTTTTCATTCCCCTTCAATTGTTGCAGGGCTTCGATCGTGGTACTGTTTTCAACGCGGATCAATGTATCATATTCCTTGTTCACGGATGTCTCTTGCAAGAGCTTATCGCTTTCTTCCGGGTTCAGGGTGAAGCTGTTATGCACCGAATGTTCAACCAGCTCTTTCACCCGGACGGTCCGGGACTCGTATGGATAAAGCCCTTCGCGGATAATAGCGAGGCTTCGTTGGGCAATTTGGATGTTTTTTTCTTTCATAATAGTGATTCAAAGGTCTTATTAATCTTTGTTCCGGCCTTTTTCTCCCGGGTACAGGCTTTGTACACGATCGCTCTGCCAGAATTGTTTGCTGTGGCTGTCCAGGACACTTAATCTTCCGTGAAAAGCCGCACCTGTGTCGACGTTCCAGACATTGACGGAATGCATGGGCTTTTCTTCGTCATAATTCACTGTGGGCGTGTGGCCGATGAAAATCTCCGAAAAGAGTTTCAGGCGCTTCGGGTAAAGTTTCGAGTCCTTTGCAATGCGTTTGTCCATGGTCAGGGCCATTTCCCACAGCGTGCGGTCCCAGCTGAAATTCGAAGCATAAGTCTCGTGTCCCGGCCCGTGCATCGATGAATAACCGGCGTGAATATAGAGTTTATTCTCCTCATCCACGTAGTAATTCCGCATGCGGTTGAAAAAAGCCAGGTGCTTCGTTTTGCTTTCCGGGTCGATTTTGTGGTAGCTTTTCAGTGTCGATTGTCCGCCGTGGAAAAGCCAGGTATCATTGGCCTTGCCGGTTTGCAGCCATTCCTCGCACCAGGTATCGTGGTTACCCCGGATAAAAATGCAGGAATATTGTTCGTCCAGCCGGATGAGCAGGTCGATCACTTCTTTTGACTGGCTCCAGCCGTCCACGTAATCCCCCAGGAAAATCAGGCGGTCGCCCGGCTGGATTTCAGCCCGTTCCAATACCTGCTTCAGGGCTTTTTCTGCTCCGTGAATGTCACCGATGACTAAAGTGCGTGTTTTCATTTTTTTAATTTATACATGACGTCTGTTCGCAGGACATATTTTGTTCCCTCTATGATCGGTTCTCCCGAATGCCGGATACCGTGATAAAAAGCAAGTGCCATCCCTTTTTGGGGTTTGATGCTGTGTTTTTCAATAAGGGTTTCTCCGCCTTCAAAATCATCGTTCAGGTAAATCATCAGGGTAAAATAACTGGCTTCCTCTTCATTGCGGATATAGCTTCCGTCAATGTGCTTTTTAAAGCGTTGTCCCGGTTCGTATTTGTAAAAACGGAACATTTCATTGAGGCCGCTCACTTCATTGTTCCCGAATTCCGGGAAAGCAAAAGGCTTAAATTTTTCCCAAAGCGTAGCGGCCAGCTCATTATCGTGGAACATCAGGCGGGAATTATTGCGGATGCTTTTGAACATCGTTTGTTTCCCATCAATCTGTACCCTGGCTTCCTCGTAGCCTTGGTCTTCGCTCCAGGCAATATAGCGTTCACATTCAGCCGCACTGAAAAAGTCTGCAAGCAGGAAAATGTGGGTATCAAGATCAATGCGTTTCATACTCTTCAAAATCAATGTATTTCCCGGGTACTTCGTCACTCAGCCAAACGCCGTTTTTAGAGAGGTAAAACGGAAAACCTTCCCGGTGCATTTCAGCTGCCCGGATTTTCAGGATGAGCGCCTCTCCGCGGCGGTTTCCAACTTTTACGGCAGTTTCAGGGTCCTTGCTCAGATGAACATGCTGCCGCTGCATTTTTTGCAGACCCGATTGCCTGATTTGTTCCACGAAACGCGCTACGGTTCCGTGGTAGAGGATTTCGGGCGGTTCCTGTGCTTGCAGCTCCAGGTCAACGGCAATGCTGTGTCCCTGGCTGGCGCGGATTTTTGTGCCGTCTTCATTGAAGGTAAAACGCTGCTTGTCATTTCCGGTAACAACTTCCCGGAGACTTTCCAGGTCTATTTTTGGGCCTTTATCACGGCTTTTTTCGAGGAGCTCGTTTACATCCGCCCAACCGTTCGGATCAAGCGTCAGCCCGATTTTTTCCGGCTTGTGGCGAAGCACGAGGCTCAGGAATTTACTGATATGGATTAGTAGATTTTTCATATTCGTTAATGTGTCCAGATAAGACTTTCCGGGTTCATATTCCATTGATATTTCTGGGCTTCTCCAAACTCTTTGAAATCCATTCTTTCTCCCAGAATAATTTCACGGTATGCCTGAAACATCTGCTTGGCAGCAATAGATGCTTTCATACCTCCTGTTCCGGTACAGAGGCCCGGAATAGCTACGGATGAAATTTCATTTGATGCAAGTGCTTTAATAAGAATGGCTTTCATTGCCAAATAAGCATTTACCGAAGTAGAAATGTTAAAATTGGTAGGGATTCGCATTGTAGGAGCCGAAATCAAGTAGGGAATCTTTGGATCATTTGTTGGAATAACCATTGCCTGACCAACTAAAATTTCACCTTCAGGCAGTTCTTTGATTCGTTTTTGAAGTTCTTTTTCAAGATCCCAGCCAAATCTAACAGAGAGTTGGTAATCAAGTCCTCCATCCATAAAACCGAATGAATTTGCAGGACTGACGATTGCGCTACATTCAAGCGTTGTAATGTCTTCCGTGACAATTTTTATTTGTTCTTCTTGATCAAAAAATGCTTTCCAAGCTTCAATTAAAGCCGGGTCAAGTGCAGTCAATATAATGGTTAAATTTTTCATTTTGTGTATTGTTGTTTCATGGTCCCGATCTGCTCCAGTAATTCACGGCTTGATCCAACCTGTGGGATTTTCCATTGCTGGCAAACGATGTCTACGTTTCCTTTGCGCCAGAAATCTTCCGGACAGCAAACGACAAGTTTACCGGATGCGGCAAATAGACCCAATTCGAGCAAGCTCACAGGAGATTTGGTTTCCGGCGAAAAATAGAACAGGATGAGGTCTGCCAGTTCAAGTCCCTGCAATTCCCAACGGACCTGGCCGGCAAACTGCGGATTGCTGCTTTCCTGTTTCCAGCTGGAATCCCAGTCATCGCGACGCGGGTTCAGGATCAGCACTTCCGGGTCATCTTCGTATCTTGAACAGATGCTTTCCTGCCAGTTTTCGGCGGCACCCATTTCGATTGAACCTGCCAGGAAAACGGTAAAAAGTTCCCGGTATTGGCTGACATCTTCTGTTGCTTTTAAGACCATTTCTTTTTAATTCATTTGTTTATGCATTCATTTGAGCTGATCGCGTACTTCCATCAGGGCAAAGCCCAGGAGATTCTCGCCTCGCCAGCTCAGCGGGTTCAGGCTTTTCGGGTCGCTTTCCGCCAGGCCGATTCCCCAAACGGTATCCACGGGGCTGGCTTCCACGAGGATTTTATCCCCGGTTTGCAGCAGGAAAAGTTTCAAGGCCTCGTTTTGGGAAAATTTCAGCCAATTCGCCCGGCAAACGATGGTATATTTTTCCTTGTCCCAGGCAGCCGGATCAAAGTTGCGTACCTGTCTTCCCAGTTCTTTCGCATCTTTCGGAGATTCCTTGCCAAGGATTTTCTCCATAATTTCCAGATCGTCAAACAAACGTGCCTTGGCAGCCATCATGTAGTGCTCAGCCGTTTTGTAAAGGATCCCGTTTTCTTCAAAATCGGCCGGGAACCACTGGCTCATGCAGCTTTTGATAATTTCGCCCTTTTTTCCGGCCTGGTGTCCCCAGAAGAACAGGTAATCATTTTGCTTTTGTGCTATTAACCAGGAAAGAGAATAGTTCATTTTAAAATAGTTTATATTGTTTGTAAAACCCATCGTTTTCCCGCTCGCGGATGGAATCGGTGCTGCACACCATTTTGTAACCGGCTTCCTGCAGGCGTTCCAAAGCGTTATAGCTGAAAATCCCGTGCGAAACCATGAAATAGAGATCGCCTGCCTGTTTTGCCTTGAGTGCCGCTGCAAGCTCAATAAATGTCCGTCCGCCG
>CBINGV010000191.1:0-7157 GCA_966250255.1 uncultured Flavobacteriales bacterium
CCCTAAGCCCGAAGAAGATTATTAACCGCTAAAAAATCACACACAATGAATTCAAATGCAGATTTTCTCCAAATGGAGATGGGAAAGCTATGTGCCTATTTGCAGCATCTTTCCTCCCTGAACACACCGGCAGATTATGACATCAAAGTTGATGATCTGCTTGTTGTTCCCCGAACAAACAACCTGGAAAACTTTGATAAGTACAAGCCTTTTCTGCGGGACACGAGCCTTTGCGTACAGCTACGGATTTACCACAACAAATCGAGAGGTTACAAGCAGTACAGTTTCAAAACGCCATACGCTTATCAAAACGAGCATAGCCAGGAACACGACCAAAAGAGCGACCGTTTGAAAATGAGTTATGTAAACGCCGTTTCCAAGGAACGCTTTACAGAGTACAAATACAAACAGGTTAAGCGCAAAAACAAGGAACTCAAACGCCAAAACGAAGCCCTGCAAGCAGAAATTAAAGAATTGAAGGAAAGCGGAGGCAACAATTCCATGTTAAGCAGTTTGGGCGGGGTACTTGCTCCTATATTGGCCGATAAGTTTCCTAAAGCGGCATCAGCCCTGAACGGTTTGGAAAACAAAGAAGTCATGGACATTATGACCATGCTTCAGCAGAAACTGACCGAAGATGAATTTAATACCGTCATGGGGATTAACCTTGCTTTCAGCCAGTACAAAGGACTGATCAATGATGTTTCCACGCACTTAAACCAACATTACCGCAAATGAAAAAGCCACAGCAGGAGAAGCTGCTCACCAGGCGGCAATGCGCAGAGTTTCTTTCCGTCACCCTGTCCACCCTTCGGACATGGGTTAAGGACGGAACTGTAAACGCCTACCAGTGAGGTGGCCGCATCTATTTTAGAAGAAGTGAAATCTTAAAATCACTCAGGCGGGTAAAGGCTTTTGAAGCCATGTAAATCAAATTAATCATATCAAAATCGGACTGTATGGACAGATCAAAATGACCATGCCAGGCGCAAGCTATGCCTTGGCGTAAATGATACTAAGCAAATTATTAACCATGAATTTTAAACAAAATGACTTCGCAGCAAACATTGGAAGCACTTGACAGGTATTTCAATTCGCTTCCTAAAAAAAGCCTCTCGCCCAAATATTTCACCTGGTTTGAATACCGTTCAATCCAGGGATTAAATAACCTTGAACTTTTCCTAAAGGTTATGAGCGGTGAACTGAGGTTTAAAAAAATAGGCGACTACATCTATTTCAAAAAATCGAAATTGGTTCGTGGCCTCAGTTTTATCGATTTCACAAAACATCAAAATTTTAATTAAAAACTATTCACAATGGATGCAAAAATGATTGCGCTCGCCATCGGCAAATTGTCCGATGAAGTCGAGCAACTGAAAGAACAAAACAGGGAAATGATGTTGCAAATCAAAGCCCTCAAGATCAAAACACCGAACCAGGAAACGCCACCGGTATCCCTGCATGGAAGTGAGCCGGAATTCATCACCCTAAAACAGGTGCGTGAAATTCTCAAAATGAGCCGAAACTCGGTTTACCAAATGATCGAAAATGAGCTTATTCGCCCTGTCCGAATGACCAAGCGGACGATTCGCTATGTGAAGTCGGAAATCCTGGCCTTAACCAAAAACCTGAGCCATGGAAAATAAACTCAAAATCAGCTATTACCTCAAATCGGGGTCTTTTAGCCTGTATCCGGTTATTGCCCTTTTAAGCTTTGGGTATTCGGAATTTGATGTGAAAAGCAAAAAAAAGGTTTATAAACCTGTCCGTTATTATACTCCTTTGAAGGTTGATCCGGACGAGTGGGACTATGGTAACTCAAAACCCCTTTTGAAAAATCAACTCCAGGAATTAAGCCTCTTTGAAAAGCAAGCCGAGGACTGTTACAGGCAGATGCAGCTGAACGGGGAGCAGATCACACCGGATTCGTTTAAAAATGCCTTAGACGTCAAATTTGGAAAGAAAAAAGAGGTTGATAAAATGCGTATCCGCATGACCGATTATATCGACGATTACATTTTGACTTCCAATGAGTTTAAGGATTCCACAAAGCTTTATTATGAAACCGTAAAACGGAAGATCGAAGAATTGGAAAAGAAAATCGGTAAGCCGATCTATGCAAATGAAGTGGACGAAGATTTATACAAAATTTTCGAGGAATTTATCCGCAGTAAGGTAAGCCGCCATAATTCGGTTTGGAGTAATATGAAAGCCTTTAAAGCCATTCTGAACAAGATTGCCAAGACGTTTAAAATCCCTATGTTCAATCCTGCGAAAGAATTGGACAACAAGGACAAAATCAAGTCCAGGGTTGAGGACAAGGTTTACCTGAATTTCAACCAGATTCAAAAACTCATGCGCTACAAACCCAAAACGGCCAAACTACGGAATACAAAGCTGATTTTCCTAACGCTTTTGTTCAGCGGTTGTCGTTTTTCAGACGTTTTTAAAGTGAAGCCGGAAGGACATTACAATGAGCAAAAGGAAAGCTTTTATTACGCGCATTTCATTACCCAAAAAGGACAAAAGGAGGTTATTATTCCTATCCTTGCACCGCTGATGGCAGCCATAAAGGAAAATGGCAACAAAACGGCCTATCCTGTCCCACTTTGGGAGTTTGACCAGGAAATAAAAGAACTGATTCGCCTATGCGGAATAGAAAACGATCATTCACTTACCTACATGGATTCAAACGGGGTGAAACGCTTTGAAAAGAAACCCTTTTATCAGTTTGTTAGTTCCCACACCGGAAGACGATCGTTTATTACGAACCTGATCAATTACGTACCAATCACGATGCTTTGCAAACTGACAACGCATGAGTTGAAGGATAACTCAATCATTTTTATTTACAATAAAATTTCCCTCCTGGATAATGCTTTGTTGTTCATCCGGCAATTGGCGCGGGTGCGGATTGATTATAAAAGTGCTTTTCCGTTTGCTTTGGTTTAGTTTGTTTGTTTCATGGTAAAGGAGGCCAACCCGATTTATGGGTTGGCTTTTTGTCTTTTGTAAAAAGATTTGGATTATTCAAAAAAAATTAGTTCATTTGGAGTCAATTTTAAACCGCTAACAATGAAAAGATTACCAAGGTTGAGCGTAGAGTATTTTACACTAAACTTCAAAGTGCTTCCTGCGCCCCGAAATCCTAAAAAATATTATTCATCTTTGATAGAAAAGCTTTTTAAATCCCATAACGCTATTGAATATGGAAATGATTTTGTTTATAGATTAACCAAGCTACATAATTTCAATAAAGGAGAAGTATATTACGGAGTTATTTCCAAATTTCTACGTAAAGATGGTATTGAATGGGTTGAAACTGATTCTGAGGATGTAGTTGATTATAGTATTCCCGATAACATTGACGGTAGAAAGGCAAGTTATGAATTTGTATTTCATCCGGCTAAACACAAATTTGCTTTTATAAAAAAAGGAAGAATTGACCCCGATACTAAAAGGCGTGGTGCACCGTTAAAAATAATAGTAAATATCTTAAAAATAGGTTTTGATCTAATATTGGATGCTGAGAAAAAAGAATGTGAAGTTAACATTGTTCAAAGTGATCAAATATTCGATGAAATATTTTCAAATCCGGTTAAATCTTTAGATGTAACTGTTTCATATTCAAATCCTGGATTGGGTGAAGATCATGAGAAAACAATGGATGAGTTTCTGAGGAAATCTCACATTGGAAAAACTAGAATAAATATGCAACCCGATTCTACTGGTTCAATCGAAACTGATACAACCTTCACTAAGGGATTAATTGATTTAGCCCGCCAAAATGGAAAAGTTAAGGCGAAAATAGAAACTCAAGGAGGTGTGAAAACAATAAACACGGAAGATCATCCAGAAGTAACTGAAGCTACAATAGAAGTTTCAGAACAAACAAACATAATTCACAAATTTATTAAAACAATAGTTAGCCAATTGACCAGATAATGAGTGATGAAATTATTAAGAGTAGATTCAAAGAGGGATTTTCTGGAATTGTTCGCAATTCTGGAGGTTACAAAGAACTGTTTTATACCCAATTCAATCTTTACACTGTTCTAATTTCAATTTTTATAATTTCATTATATTTCTGTAATATAAAAACTGCTAAAGAAAGTTTGCTTATTTTAGATAAACTAAACACATCAGTAATTTCGTTGTTAGGAGGCATAGTAGGGTTGAGCTTAGCTGGATTAACAATGATTATTACATTCAGTAATCCAGAAATTATTGAAAGAAGCAGTAAAAAACAGTTTGAAGAATTTTTAAAAAATGACAGCTTTAATATTTCGTATTTTCAGAAAGCTATTGCAAAGTTTTCCTTTATTGTTTTTTTTCAAATTGTCACTTTGATTTTTTTATTTATTTCGGCAACCGTAAAGGATTTTGATATAAAAGTGCCAAATCAATTGGCTTATTGGTTTAACTCAATTATATTTTGTATTAGTATATACATGATCGTATTTTCATTGATCTTAGTTATTGCTTCAATACTAAATTTGTTTACATTTAGTCAAACTTCAAATTTCTTTAACTTCGTTAAGCAATTCCCTGAACCGCCTAACAAAAATGACGAACAAAACCCTAAATAATGGGTTACAAAAAGGGTTAATAGAATCTATGATATAC
Source organism: uncultured Flavobacteriales bacterium (assembly GCA_966250255.1). Lineage (GTDB taxonomy): Bacteria > Bacteroidota > Bacteroidia > Flavobacteriales_D > Crocinitomicaceae > M2408. Next base: position 4,627 of record CBINGV010000191.1, read on the forward strand.
CTGAAAATGGGCAAAATTCTTTATAAATGCTTTTAACTCCAAAAATAAATGAAACCTAGTGTAGGTAAAGGGTATAGCGATTTTTAAGTTTTTAAAGGTTCAAACCCTATTAACCTATGTGGTTCCCTTTCAACACTCATAATTCATGAAAACAATCTTCAGTTTACTCGCTTTCGCGCCATTTGTGCTGGAAGCCCAAAATGATTCCCTGGAAAAAATCCCCTTTGCCGGTATGGACATGAGCTGGCAGAACGGCAGCGACCGCCGCGAATCGCCGGTGTTGCAAGGAAAATACATCAGCGGTATCGTGATGCTGGATGTGAATTACAGCTATTCCTTCCACCGTCCCATCGACAACACGGTTGTGGGTTCCACCGCGCTGGCGCGCAATAACGAAATCCAGGTTTCGAGCGCCAATCTCGGGGGCGAATTCAGCTACAAAAATGCCCGGGGGCGGATCGTTACCCAGTTCGGGACGCGCTCAACCGTCATTCCGCGTAACGATTACAGCGCCTACAAAGGGCAGTATGAGCTGCCGAATATGTACCGCTACCTGAGCGAGGCCTATGCCGGCTATCATTTCAAGAAATGGTACGGGATCAATGTCGATGCGGGGATGTTTATGTCTTATATCGGGCTGAATTCCTATTACCAGGTCGAAAACTGGGAATACCAGGCTTCCTTTACCTCGGATAATACGCCGTGGTTTTTCAATGGCCTGCGCGTGCAGATCCACCCGACGAAGCATTTAAAAATTGAGCCCTGGATCATCAACGGCTGGCAAAGCTATGCGAAATTCAACAGCATGCCGGGTGTAGGCGGCAACATCACCTGGTGCCCGAAGGAATCCGTAAAGCTGCTGACAAACAATTATTACGGGACGGATGCCGCCGGGATTCCCGGACGAAAACGCTTTCATTCGGACAACAGTTTTTTACTGCGTTATTTCAACCGGCCGGAAAGCAAACACATCAGCCGCATGGCCTTTTCGCTGACAGCTGATTTCGGTTTTGAAAAAGGCGGCGGTGTTAACGGTTTTCGCCAGGGCGATTCATTGCAGGGACCGGCCCAGTATTTTACCAGCGTGATGTTTTACAACCGGGTCTGGCTGAAGCAAAACCGCTTTGCCTGGACGATCGGCGGCGGATGGATGAACAATCCCGGGCGTTACCTTGTTTTGCTCCCAACCGGCGACGCAAGCGCCCTTCCAAATCCCTACAATCCTATGCAAACAGCAGGAACCCATCCTTTCACAGCCAACCCGGGCGATCTTTTCTCCGGCTGGGACTGCTCCACGAACCTCGACTGGATGCCCAACCAAAGCTTTACCTGCCGGATCGAATACGTGCACCGCGAGGCCAGCGTGCCTTATTTCGCCGGGCCGGGCGGTGTGACTTCCCCGAGCGGTTACACCACCACTCCCCTGCCTTCCGACTGGAAACCGGATTTGGTCCGAAAAGAAGACCGGATCATTTTGGTGCTGCTTTTCAGATTGTAACATGTTCATTCGACATTCATAATCCATAACTGATAGAAATGTTATCTTTGGAAAAAATTACACGCTTATGTCAGATATGTTAGATACACACGCGGCCTACAACGGCCCGAAAGTAAAGCTGCCGAATGCAGGCGGGGTATTGACCCTGGGAATTTTGTCCATTGTTTTTGCCGGCGGGATCGGCCTGATCCTCGGGATTATCGGTTTGAGTATTTCCGGCGGCCCGATGCGCCTTTACCGCGAAAACCCGGATAAATATGATGAGTCTTCCTACAAGCAGCTGAATGCCGGGAGGATTTGCTCCATCGTGGGTACTTCGCTCGCAGGTTTGATCCTGATCATCGTTGCCCTCGTGGCTGCTTCGTAAAGAGCAAAACAACAGACTGTTATTTCCGCTATACATGCGCCTGAAATAAAAAGCCCCGGCAAAAACCGGGGCTGTCTGTTTTAATCCAAAAAGAAAGTGCTGACGCGGGCTGTGTCCAGTGCCCAGTTTAGATCGTAAACCTCGTCGGCCAGCTCGGCGTATTTCACCGGGGTCAGGCCCTGGATTTCTGCCCGGAGCTGCAAGAGATCGCCAATTTTCAGTTTGGCCTCCAATTTTTGCAGCAGGGCATCCAGCGCTGCCGAATCAAAGTTGCGGACCAACTGGCCGTCGAAAGCCATTTCCAGCCACACAATCTCGCGTTTTGCGATGTCCAGCACACCGAACACCAAACCTTTGGTCAGGCTGTGTGTGATGCGTACCTCGTGCTGTACGGCTGTCGGGTCGTAGGCCACGCCGCTTCCCGAAATTTTCATCGGGAAGGCGCTGTTCATCCAGCCCACGACCATGTTCGGCGTCAGGCTCCCGTTGGAATAAGCGTTGCAGGTAAAGCTGACGTTTTTTGCACCGGCAGCCTCCAGCTCAACCAGGTCCAGGTCGATGTATTCCGCTGTGCCTGCCTTGTTTGGAATGGAACGGATATCACCGCTGTGTTTACAGCCCGTAGTCACCAGGTTGGAGTAAGAACAGGAATCGGTCCGTGTTCCG
>CBINGV010000192.1:0-7147 GCA_966250255.1 uncultured Flavobacteriales bacterium
GGAAGCACGTTTCTTCACCAATCCACACCGTGTCAGCAATGAAATCGGCGTTCACACTACATGGGCTGCAGCAATAGCTCGTTGAGAGGGTATCCTGCCAGCTGGCCGTCACCGAAGGACACGCACAAGCGGTAGTTTCAGTTTTGAAAATCTCTGCTGGAAGCGATATCGTTGTACAATCAAAGACGCTGGAGGATTCGATTTGGAAAGTGAAAGTTTGTGTTCCATTGGATGGGATCACGGAAACAGGCCACAACAAATCACTTCCTGAAACTGTCGGGCTTGGCGTTCCTGTTCCGGCTATGAAAGTAAATCCTGCTGGAAGCTCGACACGGAGGCTATCGCCCAGGGTATTGCTTTGGAGATCTGCGTTTGTAATCGTAAAGCTGATCAGGTTCGTCTCGGAACAATCCAGGGTATCAATTTCATTGTGACTCAATTCATAATTAACCAGGTCTTCGAATCCGCTGATCGGTAAGTAATATATTTTTGGAATTACAATCGTGTCATTACAGTTTGTAATACCATCGGAATAGACCCCAAGCTGATCGTTCGGGTTCAGATCGCAATCCATGATCAGATCAAAGCGCACCCGGATTTCGTTTTCGTTCGGCAAACGGTTACCCACAAAGCCATTGTTCAGGTTCGGGATACCGGAGTTTATGATCGATGACAAATCCCACCCTTCCGTGCCTGGGCCGTAGGAGTTGTTTGAAAGGCCCGTGATCGGAACCCAGGTGCTGCTGGTTTCCGGATAGCGGTAAGCAGCGCTGTATATGTGCGCTCCCGTCGGAAGATCAAGCCAAAAGTCAATATCGTACATATTGGCCGGGCTGGAGCTGATCAGGTTGAACTCGTAGTGCAGCGTATCGCAAATTTCGAATGAACCGATTGGTGAGCTGATCTCCGGCATTTGAAGATTGGCCGTCTTATATCGGATCATGAAATAAGAAGTATCCACGCGGCAGCTTGCAGTTTCAGCATCCGCTGGTTCCGGGAAGCCACCACAGTTCCATCCGGTAAGCACCCGGATGCTGTCAATGGCATCTGCCTGGCAATTGGTGTAGCTGGCGTTGATTCTGTAAGTACGGCATTGGTTTGCATTGAGCAGGCCAACTTCCACCAGGGCGCTCTCGCCGCTGTTGTATGGGATCACATTGTATGTTCCGCTTCCGATCTGCTGAATAGAATTGACAAAGATGTTTCCTTCGTTTTCGATCAGGTTATCCACGTCAAACCATACCCCGTCGGCGTTGCCAATGATCGGGTGCTGCGCATCGGTTTGGTTACAAATTTGAATGTCCCATCGAACCGTATTTTCAAAACCATCCACAATGGAAAGCGGAGAGTTAACCACGAGATTCGGCAGGCGGTGATACCAAAGCATATTTGTCGGGGCCACACCGCCATCGTCATGCCAAACGGCAGGCCAATCGATGTGCTGGTAATGTGTGCTGGTTGGCAAATGATGAAAGTTCGTATATCCGAAATCCATCAGGGCGCGAACCGTATCGTTGTGTTCGCACGTCGGTGCGATTTGGAAACTCATGGTTGGTGGGTTTCCAAACGTACTCTGTCCTTGCCCGTTCTTATCCAGGAGCGGCCATTGCTCCACGAAGATCAACGTATCACCATTTGAACTGAAAGTCGGCGTGATCGGTGTCGTTACCGTTGTCGGGAAGTGAGGCAGGAGCGGGAAGTTATTTGTTGTATAAGCAAACATATTGGCCGATCCCGGAACGTACTCGTAACCGTCAGGAATCGAGAAGCGGATCGTATCGTCGAGTTTTCCGGTATTACGGAACTCGAAAGGAAAATCGTTATACCCGGTTCCGCCCCAGTTCATCCAATTCAGGTTAATCGTCAAATTGTTACATCCGTTCGGGGTCGTACCCATGGTTGGGAGCGGGAAGTTCTCAATACTGAATAAGTGAAACGGATCACCCCAACTGTCGCATTGTGAAAGCGTGTCGTTGTACTCCGTTAAGAACCTGGATCGGAAATCCTGGATGGTGTAATCCCTGGTGTGCTGAATGATATTTGAGTTTGCAATTTCCCAATTAGCAACAAAAGCAATGCTGTCTCCGTCACTCAAACTACCAAAGCAAGGCATCTGAAAAGTGTAAATATAATCGCCACCCGCAACAGTCTGAACCGGGGCAGATGAAACGCAGGAACCCGCAGGAGAACCGCCGCTGTCAAAAATATAGAATGTTCCGTTCAGGAAGTTAAACAGGGCTTCTGCTGCCGTGTAACGGATTTCAACGAAAACGTTGTCCATTCCATCGTCGAATACTTGCCCGGCAGTAGTACTTTGCACCTCGTCGTAAACGTAAGCAGCGTTCAGGTTAATGCCCGGAGTGGCATTCGTCACATGGACGGTTCGTGTGGCATCCGTCCAGCCCAGGGTGGTGCGTTCCAAATCGAAGCCTTCAGTCAGGATGCCCATACATTCACCATCGCCGCAAGTCAGCACATGGTTGTACACGTCATCCGATGAGCAGGCTCTGCGTTGAAAAGTTGTTGAGCTATCGCATTGGTAACGGAACTCCCAACTGATATCACTTACAGACGGGATGGTTCCGCTGTCAGGGCAAAGCAGGATCAAGTCCACATCGAAGCAGCCCGTCCAATCGTTTTGGTGGCCTGGCATATTGCTGGTTCCGCCTCCATTGATTATTACATCGGTTCCTACTTCTGTAGCCAGGTAGGTGATCGAATCGCCAAAGGTTGAAAACCAGGTCGAAGAATCCCCGTACAGGTGATAGCCGAGCGGCAAGTGAATGATTGCCTGATAGGCGTTCACCGGACAATCCAAGGCGCTCATTTGGTAATACCATGATCCGGTGCAGAACGTGAATGTTTCAGGAATTCCTTCTACAAAGTCAGATGGCTCGGTAATGGGATCGACCAGGGATTGAGCGTCCGGGAAAATGTAGGCGTTATAGCGGTTATAATGCCAGGTACTTCCATCGATGGATTGTTTACCAATTCCACAGGCAGTTTGCCATTCGATTTTGGAAAAACCATAATTCTGCTCCATGCGGAGCGGACATTCGGTGTCAAATTCGGTTGTATTATTGAAGCGTACCTTTACTGTAAGTTTAATCGTATCTCCGGCAGCCAAATCGTCCAGGTATGTATCACCGTCTAAATCCTGGAGGCCCATTCCCATTGTTTGGTTTTGTGTTAAATCAATAATGTAACCAGGCGTAGTCGTTGATGACATCGGAGCCGTCCACGGAATAGCAGAACTCGGTGTAATGAACAAGGGGTTGATCGGCACCCCATTGATGGCGTAATCAAACAGCTCGAAGGAAACCGGGAGTTGGTAAGTGCCGCCGATTTCTTCGTATGAGTACATATCAAGGATGATGTTTTGTGCAAAGTCTCCATTAGTGGTTCCGGTGTTCACATAATAAAACTCCATGGTTCCGTCGTTGCCGAAATTCAAGAGGTTTTGATTGCTGCCGATGAAAATATCAAAATCGGCGTTGCTCGTCGGAACAAAAACGCTGCTGTTTGTTGTGGCATCTCCAATTCCTACTATATCATTACATACCTGGGCATTGCAGCCCCATTCCAATTTGTAATAATTGAGCGGGTTAGGAAATGGGCTGCAAGCAACAACAGTAAAATCTTCATAAAATCTAATGTTTTCACCGTTCTCAAATAAATCCGGATCGGGGCCTGAATTAGCGCTGCAAGCATCTAAGTTACTTCCTGCAATAGTAATAATATATTCGTTATTCATTCCGTCGAAAACAAAAGGAAGTTGAGTGATACCATCATAAGCTAAAAAGCCATTAAATACCACTTCAGGTTCAGGCTTTATCCTAACTGTAACTAAATCTGTAGCCCCTTCAGAGTCATTGATGATTGTTACTGTCCTATAAATTGTTGATCCATAATTATAATTTTCCCCAACAAAGCAATTTGCGGGAATACCATTATCTGATATCGTTATAGATAAATTGGGATAATTTAAGTTATAGGATTGCTGAAGAATTGGTGGTTGCGAAACAAAGGTTGCTCCTGAAAAATACGTAAACCCATAGGAGTTTTGAATGACAACCTGATCGATGATATTCTGCAAAATATCGCAGCCTGCATGAAGCTGGTATGAAACGACAACCGAATCCAGCACCGGGATGTTTGCAACCCCGAATACCGGGTTGCTAGGATCAGGGTTGACCTCCGACGCATTGACTACAGATCCGGCGCTATACAACACATATTCCGGCAGATCCACCATCACCTGCATGGATGTTATCGGCTGCGTTGTGCTGGTGTTCAGAATCGTTAAGCTAAAGGTGTAATCGCCAAGGCAAACAGTCATGTCCGAAGGCCGGGTTTCGGTGATGCTGATCTGAGCATTCACCTTAAAAATTGGCATGAGGAGTGCCAGGAATGCGATAAAAACCGCATTCTTCAATGAATAGTTTTTCATCATTTTTCTGCTTTAATTCTTGATTAGTTTTCCGGTGTTCAAAAGGCTTTGATCGCCTTTGATTTCATAGATATATACACCTGTTTTGAATTCCGAGATCGGAATGGAATTTAATTGACTTGCGGATAAATCCTGCTCGAGGACTTTATTTCCCACCAGGTCGTAAATAGTAATGCTGGTATTGCTGCGCTGAATATTTACGTTCAAAATATCATTTGCCGGGTTCGGATACAGTTGACCAATCTCTTGCTCATTTTCAAAAATCTTGGCTGTCAATCCGGCATTAGTGTTTCTATAAATTAAGTTGGTAGCCCCTGAAGTAATAAAGGCAGTATCTAAACTTTTAATAGCAACATTCACGTATGATCCACCCACAAAATGTTCATTCGTCCAACTTTGTCCTCCATCCGTAGTTTTTAAAATCGCTGAGGTTCCCCCAACAGAAATGACATATCCATTTGTTGGATTGATAAAATCTAATCCTCTAAAACTTGCAGTTGGTGAGGCAGGGTGTGCAAGTTCAGTCCAGGAGTCACCTCCATTTGTAGTTTTTAGAATTTTTCCATTTCCCCCACAAGCATACCCGACTTGATCAGTTACCATTTGAAGGTCTGTTAAAACCGGATTTGAACCTCCATCACCTTCATATACCATGGTGAAATTCTGTCCACCATTAATGGTTTTCCAAATTTGAATTTTATCGGTAGTTCCTGCGGTATTTTTACATATAAATCCAACATCTTCGTTTACGAAAAAGAGTGGCGCGCCTGACATCGAATTGTTAACTACATTCCAGGTATCACCTTTGTCAGTTGTTTTCAACAGACTTGTGGTGCGTATAGCGTAACCAACAGATGTATTTATAAAATGCATATAAGAAACAGCATCTCCAATAAGCGTTGCTGACCAATTTTGTCCACCATCATAAGTTCTATACATTGCAAAAACACCATTGTTTCCAAAAACATATACCGTATCCCGATCAAAAACATTTAAGCCCGTCAAATATGCCGTATTATCTATCGTACTACTCCCAATGTTCACCCAGGTGTTTCCGTCGGTTGTTTTCATGATTTCACCCTGATCACCGCTCATATAACAGCTTTGGTCGGCACATTCGATAAAGTCAAACGTTCCGCCCAACCCCGGAGCCATATTTGTCCATTGCCCAAAAACAGCTTGCGATCCCCCCAGGATCATGGCCATTAAAATTGTAATTCTTGCTTTCATAAGTTTTGCGTTTTAGTTGATTCCTCCGCTGCTGGTTTTTAAGATCAGGTTCCCGGCCATTAAGAGGTAGCCCGTGGCTCCCCTGAAATCACAGGAAACAAAATGATATTCTTTGGGACTGGTGAGCATTTGCCAGCTCGCCCCGCCATTATAGGTTTTTAAAATGGTTCCGTTCAGGCCCACAGCATAGCCCACGTATTGATCGGTGAAGCATACCGAGTTCAAAGTTTTCGTAGTTCCGCTGGTGGAATTTGAAAAGCTCGTCCCGTTGGTGGTTTTCAAAATCTTTCCGTTCAGGCCCACAAAGTAGCCGTGCGTGATATCGGTGAAACAAAAATCGTTCAGGATCAAACCGTTTTCTGTGTGGAGCTTGCTCCAGGTAAGACCGCCGTCGGTGGTTTTCAGAATGTCGCTAACAGAGGTATTGCTCTGCTTGTTGTAATCCTGGCCGATGGCAAAGCCGTCCGTTTCAGAAAAGAACTGTACCTTACGGATCATGCCCTTGTAATTGCTTGTCACCAACTCCCAGGAGGAACCGCCGTTGGTGGTTTTGGCAAAGGCACCCTTCTTACCACCAGTAACAAAGCCCGTGTAGCTGTTAATGAAATGGATGTTGTTTCCGAAGTATTCCGGGATGGCAAAGCTGCTCCAGGAAGCCCCGTCGCTGCTGCGTATGATCTTCCCGCTTTCGGTCGTTGCGTAAACAACTCCATTGATAGTATAAACCGAAGTGACGTTTTCCGAACAGCCGATGTTGACCTGGTTCCAGGATGAACCGCCGTCGGTCGTATTGTAAACCGCTCCACGAAGCCCAACCGCATAACAGGTGTTTTCATCCACCAAAGCCAAGTCCATGAATGAAGCGTTGAGTTCCGGGGTGAGATTTTGCCAGGTTTGGCAAAAGAGCAACTCCCATGGAAGCAGGAGTAATCCAAGGAGTAGTTTTTTCTTTAGTGATAGTTTTTTCATAAGCATCCTTTTACTTATAACGTTAATAAGGTTTAAAAAGTTTGTAACCTTAAAGAGCCTAAACCCAGGTGACAAATTTCGGGATATAAAACATACAAAACAATCCCCGGAAACGGGGGTATTGATCTACCTCCCGGAAACGGGAGGGGTCGGTTGTGATAGCATTATATCCGGGGCAAGGTTATGTAAAAAAAATTAAACCACCAAATTTGCAATGTCGCTCATTATCAGAACGAAATACGTATAAATACGTGTTTTTTTGCGAAAATTGCGAAATTGGTTTCTGTAAAATCAAGGGCTACAGAGCGAGCTTGTACAGATTTGATTTTTTTTAAAAAAAATGCAATTTTTATTAATTACTTAACACAAACTGCTCAAAATCACTCTTTGTACGAAAGCCGAGTTTTGTCTTGATCCGGTTTTTGTAGTTGTAAAGCGTCTCGGTTTTCACGTTCATTTCATGGGCAATTTCGTCGGTAGTTTTCCCCATGTAGAGCA
>CBINGV010000193.1:0-7138 GCA_966250255.1 uncultured Flavobacteriales bacterium
GGGCGGAGAAAAACGGCAATGAATTGTATGGCTTTGTGGCCCCGCATTTTATTGATGCGAAAAATACCAGCTACAACATCGATAACGAGTTCAATGCCGTTTCAGTTGAGGCTTTGTTTTCCGATAAGCAATTGTTCCTCGGGAAAGGCGCCGGCGCTTATCCCACGGCTTCGGCGGTGCTTTCGGATATCTCGGCCCTGCAATACAATTATGCTTACGAATACAAAAAATCGCCGGCAGGCAAAGCGGAAGAGCTTCGTTTCAATGAAGATTTTTTCCTGAAGATCTACATCGGTTCGGAATTTATCGAGGCCATCCAGGAAATCCCGTTTTATAGTATTGATGAGGTTTTCCAGAGCAAAAGCTACAATTTTCAAACGGGTTGGGTGAAATTCAGCGAGCTGCGTCAATTCAACTTTAACCAATTGAAGGATCTGTTCTTTGCCATTTTACCGGATGCTTTCCTGCGCGAGGATGAATTTGCGGCGAAAAGCGAGGAAAATTTATTTTTACAGGTCTTCAACAGCTAAGCGATGCAGATCAAACTGGAACGATTAAACGATAAGCTGGCCTTCCGGGCAATAAACGAAGACCTGCAACTTGTCCACCTGGATGCGAACCCGGCTATCGGCGGAGAAGGCCTTGGCATGCGCCCGATGGAATTGCTGGCTTCATCTCTGGCAGCTTGTGCAAGCATCGATGTGCTCCTGATCCTGAAAAAGAAACGCATTGAACCGCAGCATTTTGAGGTAAAGGTAGAAGCTAAGCGTAAAGAAACGGTACCGGCGTCTTTTGAGCGGATTCATTTGCTGTTCGAAATCGGGGCAGGCGACCCGCAGGAACAAATCGAAAAGGCAGTAGCCCTCAGTGTAGAGAAATATTGTTCGGTTGCGGCGAGTTTGTCAAAAGAGGTAAAAATTACGTACAAAATTTCCCCCTTTGTCCTCCCTCCAGGGAGGAAAACAAAAAAATTATGAAAAAACAACACAACGAAACGCTGGCGATCCGCACGCAGATTGAGCGGACGGCGCAAAAAGAACATTCCAACCCGCTGTTCCTGACGAGCAGCTTTAGCTTCGACTCTGCAGAGGAAATGGCGGCTGTTTTTGCCGATGAGCAGGAGGGAAACATGTATTCGCGTTATTCGAACCCGAACGTACAGGAACTGATCGATAAAGCGGCTTTGCTTGAAGGGGCAGAAACGGGCTGGGCCACCGCTTCGGGCATGGCCGCGGTTTTTACCACCTTTGCGGCTTTGTTGCAGGCCGGCGATCATATTGTGTCAAGCCGCTCGGTTTTCGGGTCGACACATCGCCTATTCACCGAAGTTTTCCCGAAATGGGGAATCATGACAACTTATGTTGATGCCCTGGATTATGAAGGCTACGAAAAAGCGATCACAAAAAATACGAAAATCCTTTACCTCGAATCGCCCTCCAATCCGGCGCTGGAAATCATCGACCTGGAAAAAGTGGGCAAAATTTGCCAAAAAGCCGGAGTCCTGTTTGCAGTTGATAATTGCTTTGCTACGCCCGTTTTACAGCAACCCTTGAAATTCGGGGCGCATATTTCGATCCACTCGACGACCAAATTTATGGACGGACAGGGGCGAACGCTTGGCGGCCTGATCTTGTCCAACCGCGAAGTGATTGCGAAAATTGAGGCGTTTGCACGTCATAGCGGCCCGGCGCTCAGTCCATTTAATGCCTGGATTATTTCCAAATCCCTGGAAACTTTGCACCTCCGGGTGGAGCGGATGACGGAAAATGCGCTTAAAATTGCCAAAAAACTGGAAAAACACCCCCGGATTTTGCAGGTCCGTTATCCTTTCCTGGCCAGTCACCCGCATTATAAAACAGCCAAAAAGCAAATGTCGGGCGGTGGAGCGATCATCACTTTCGACCTCAAAGGCGGACTGGAAGCCGGGCGAAAATTCCTGAACAAACTGCAACTCTTCTCTTTAACCCCCAACCTCGGCGATGTGAAAAGCATTGCTACGCATCCTGCCTCAACGACCCATTCGAAACTCAAAGCCAATGAGCGTGCTGCCGTTGGAATATCAGATGGGCTTGTTCGCCTCTCGATCGGCCTGGAACATGTAAATGATATCTGGAAGGATTTGGAGCGGGCTTTGGGGAAGTGATTAGTTGGTTGGTGATGAATGGGGATAAATTGTGAGGTTTTACATAAGTTGTTGATAAGAGTAGTCAAAGAGACAAAAAACAAAAACCTTATCAAATTTCCACTCGCTTTTTAAAATGAAGTCTTTGGGTTTGTCGTTACTGAATGCTGACCAAGCTTTTCCTTCATCAATTAATAACAACCATGACTCATTATATTGTTCAAAATATTTTGTATTTAAAAGAGTATTATTTTTTTTATCAATACTTGGCGTAAGTATATCAGTTGTCAGTTGTTTTCCCCAGACTAAAGTTTCGTTTTTGCAAGACCAGGAGTTTCTGTCAATGCTTTCACCTGTTATTAATGTTATCGATCTGAGAAATTCAGGTAATTTTTCAATTGGAATCTCGATAATTTTGTACTCCTTGGTGTTATTGAGATAGGGTAATATTATATTTAAGACTTCAGTTGCGATTTTTTCTATCTTATTTCCACTGGTGTCAACCTTCGCAGTAAATCTAAATTGAGCTATAATAGGAGGCTTTTGTAATAACTCATATTTTTCTCGTGTTTTTGCAATGAGTAAATTATAAGTTTTGTAAATAGGTTGGATTTTTTGTCCATTTTCTTTGTTTAGCCTTGTATGCTCAATAGATATTTTGAGATTTTTACTATAAAAAAATAAATCTGGGGGGTCTTTTTCTATAGATTGTAAATTATCAAAATCAATTTTAGCGGATTCGAGAAAAAGCTTTGTTTCATTATATTCAAGTTCTGCTTGTTTTTTCATAATTACAATTCATCACTCTCAACCCCTTTATCCCCGCGCAATAAGCGCAAACGCTTTCGGGCTTCGGCGGTATACAGGCTTCCTTTGTATTCGAAAAGGATCTTTTTGTACATCTCCATCGCTTTTTCGTTGTTCAGCAGGTTGTTTTCGTAAATGGAGCCGAGCTGAAAAAGCGCATCATCCGCCAGGATGTCCTGGGCGTGGTATTTAAGCAGCTCGTCCAGATAAGCAACCGCTTCGTTCCATTTTCCCTGCTGCTGCATCGCCTGAGCTTTGCGTAGGGTGATTTCGTCGGCCAGTCCATGGTAAGGGAAATCCTTCATGATGGAATCATACAGTTCAAAGGCTTTGGCATATTGATGTTGCTCGAGCAAAAGGTCGGCCTGGGCAAACCGGCTCATCGCCACGAAATTACTGTCCAGACCGTAATTATCGGTGATCAGGATGGAAAGCTTCATCGCGTCATTGGCAATGAGTTTCGTGGTGGATTGTTTCAATACATCCAGCTGGGATTGCGCAAATTTAAAATCACCGTCATAATAGAAAATCCGGGCGTTTTTAAACTTGGCTTCAAAGCCGATCGGGTCGAACTTAAATTCTTTGTCAACCTGCATATACAGCAAAGAGGCTTCCCAGATGTCGTTGATCAGCACATAGGTATCGGCCAGGAGCATTTTCAGCTCGGCCTGCTGCATGGCGGTCAATCCCGGGATTTCGAGCCCTTTTTTCAGCAAATCAATGGCTTCCTGGCTCTGGTTGGCATAAAAGGCCTTGATATGGGCCATTTCCTTAATGATATCGAAGGATTTGCGGTTGACACCCAGGCGGTCGAGTACAACCTGGTATTCGTTTAAGGCTTCTTTGATCTCTTCCTGTGAATAGCTGCGCTGCTGCGTGATTTCGGTGTAACGCGTATTCAATAAAGCATATTCCGCCTGGAAATAATATTGTTTGTCATCGCCCAGGGAAACGACATATTTGAAAGCCTTGCGGGCATCGTTGTAGTTTTTATTCTGCAGGCACATATTCCCGATTTCGAGCACGCGGAAACCATCGTTGCCTTCCCGCTTATCGAGGGCCTGGGCTTGTAGGATAGCTGAGGAAAATTGTTTTTTCTGGATAAACATCCAGATCAGCATTTCGGCATAAATCGTTTCGTTGGGCTTTTTCTGGACTTTTTCAAGGAGCTTTTGCTTTAGCATGTCGGCTTCCTTGCTGTTTTCATCCGTAAAATCGATGTTGTTGCTCAAAGAAGTCTGAATCTGGTCCAGGTTGTTGGGCTGGGCTTCGAGTGATTCGATATATTCTTCGATCACTTTGTCGGTTTGTCCCAGCATGACATAAAGCTCGGCGAACTGGATATGAAGCGGGTAATCATTTTTGAGTTGCTTTCTGCCGGTTTCAAGGGTTTTCATGGCCCAGTCGGTGAGGTTCCGTTTCCGGAATTGCTGGTAGAGCTCCACCACTGTGAAACTGGATTTGGCATGTTCGTCCACCAGGTCCTGGTAGATTTTGGTGACTTCCTTGGTTTTGCCCTGGTTCTGATAAAGCTCGGCCAGCATCAAAGGGAAATCAAAATCATCTTTATGTGTACTGATTTGTTTCTTAAGCAGTTTTTCAGCATCTTTTTCGTTGGAAGTTTTGAGCAGGCATTCATAATACCGCAGGAAATTAAACTTGCTGTTGTCCTTGTGGTATACTTTCTGGCAATAAGGCAGCGCCTTTTCAAACTCACCGTTTGAGAAATAATACTGGGCGAGTTGTAAATCGCTTTCCTGGGCGCGTAAGCCAAGGGTGATAAACAAGAATAAGATACCGATATAGAGTTTCATTTTTCTTCGTGTAAACTTTTCGAAAATGCTTCCATTTCCAGGTGTAAACGCTTGTAAGCGTCAAAAGATTGTTCCCGCGTAAGCAGGATTTCGTTTAATTGCTTTTCCAGTCCCTCTGTTTTCCCACGCTCCAAAGCAATACTTTCATCGTATTTCGATTTATCGCCAGCCCCGTTTTCGATGTCGATTTTCAGGTTGTGCAGGGCTTTTTCTTCATCCGCTAACCTTTTCTGAAGCTCCATCGTCGATTGCAGGACAGCCGGCAACTGCTTGCGGATCATCTTATATTCGTTCAGTTTCTTACCCAATTCGAGGTTCAAAGTATCCGATTCGTAATGAAGACTGATGAGGTGCTCCACGGATTTAACTTTTAACTCAATCTCAGCAATCGAATCGACCGCATTTTTTTCTTCAAAAACCCGGCTGATGCTGTCTCTTTTTTGTTCCAGGCTTTCAATCTCAGCGATTTGCCCGTCCTTTTTCAGGTCCTGGCAGGCAAGGAAAATAAAACATAAAAATGGGAGAAGAATATATCTCATGTGGTTATGTATAACAATAATCAGACCTTAAAATTACAATTTTCCGGGTGAAATTCCCGCTAAAAATCGTTAATTTAATAGAATTCCCGTTCCGGGACAGGAGAAGATCCTTATTTTTTAAGTTTTTCGAGCTCGTTTTTGGCTTTTTCGGCATAAAACCCCCTATGTGCAACGATTTCTTCCAGGCGGATGCGTGCTTTCTCTGTTTCTTTCAGGGCTATCAGGGATTTGGCGCCATACCAGGAAGCCTCCTCGTAAAAGTTATTGAACTTATGGCTCTGGCAGGCCGAAAACAAAAAGCTTGCCTGCTCAAACTCACCCAGGTTATAATAACAGAGGGCTCCGTAAAAACTGGCATTCAGGTCATCCGGGTAAGTTTTCAGGATTTCAAGGTAGCGTGCCAGCGCTTTTTTGTAATTGCCCCTGGCGAAGATCCCCATTGATTTGCTGATGTAATCGATATAAGGAATGTCTACCCGCTTCCAATCGCTTTCTTCGATTTCACTTTGGATGGATTCCATATTGGCCGGTGTTCCGGTAATGATCGCCTGTTCTGTTTTGATGGCCGCTTTGGTACGGTATTTCCGGTAATCCACAATCAGGAGATCGTTAACATACATCTCAGCGGCCTTGCTGTTACGGCTTTCGGTTTTGGCCGGTAAATTTTCCCGTACTTCTCCGACCTCCCGGGTTTCAAGTTTGATTTGCGGGTTTTCGTTAGGTCTTTCTTCTGATTTTTGCTCCGGTTCCAGCTTTTTTTCCTGGAAATTTTCCTGCAGGGTTTTTGCCGGGATGATTTTCTTTTTGGCAATTGGCTCCAGCTGCCGGATTTGTTGCGGCGTTTCGACGTCGGTTTTTTCCACCAGGCTTTGATAAACGACGGGATAAGTTTTGCCCTTCTCCCGGCTTTCGGTTTCCTGTTTTTCGAGCATAAAAATGACACCTATATATATAAGGAGTGAAATCGGGGCAATAAGCACCACAGCCCAAAGCATTTTTTTGTTGCCCAGGTAACGCCGGTCTGTTTTTTTGAGGAGCTCAAAGGAGGCGGCATTTTCTTTCCAGCCTTCCAGGGCATCGCGCTCAAATTCATCCAATCCTTCCGCCGGCATGTCGCTGCGGGTGAGTTTTTCAAACTCAGCCCGGTTGTAGACCTTATTTTGGTTCAAATTCTTCATGTTGTAGCAATAAAATCTTCAAGTTTCGTTTTCCGTTTTGGATGTAGCTTTTCACTTTGTTCAGGTCAAGTTGCAGCTCCTGGCTGATCTCGGCGTAGGATTTGTTTTCGAGGTAAAACAAGCGGATGCTGGCGGCCTGGTCCCGGTTGAGCTGTTCGATAGCTTCTTCCAGCAATTCGATTTTGCGCTCTTTGACCTGTTTTTCTTCCGGGTGATGTTCCGGTGCTTCCAGGAAGTCATTGCGGACAAAGAGGTGTTGGTTTTTGCGCAAGTGCATCAGGCATTCGTTTTTTACCAGCTGGTAGAGCCAGGCTTTGAAATAAGTGATTTCGTGGCGGATCACTTTCGGAAGGAGCTCTTCGAAAATTTTTGAGCTCAGGTCCTGGGCTTCTGCTTCGACCGCCAGAAGCTCGACCCCAAGGCCAAGCGCCAGATCACGCAGTTGCTCGACTCCTTCATCGAAGGCGAGAAGCTCAAGCAGCGTGTAGGGCAACGCTCCGCAGCAGGAGCACGCGAAGCCGCGCGCACGTAAGACCTCAAGGCCCGACGATGACAGCCCTTGAAGCGCAATTGCTCAAGCAGCTCGAGAAGCTGCCGCCCAACCGCATCGCGGAAGTGGTGGATTTCGCGGCGTTCCTGGCCGCCCGCGAAGAGCGCGAGGCCGCCGCGCGCCGGCTC
>CBINGV010000194.1:0-7138 GCA_966250255.1 uncultured Flavobacteriales bacterium
TCATCGAGTGGTGTATTCGCATTGGAACGGATCACGATCGTTGCGAAGGAACCGTAACCGATCAGGAATACGATCAAACCAAGCGCAGCGGCATTCCAAACCGGTTTGTTTTTGCGCTTGCTCCAGCGAAGCAGGTAGGCCAGCCCGAGGATCAGCAGCACGAAGAAAAAGATCGTTCCGGAATAGAACGGCAGCCCCATGCTGTTGACAAAAGAAACTTCAAATTTGGAGGCGAGGGAAACCGTTCCCGGGATGATTCCTTCCTGGATAAAGCCCAGGATAAAAATCGACAGGATCCCGGTGAGGAAAAAGCCTTTCCAGGAGAACTTCTCCCACTGGTTGAAATAAATCACGTAGGCAATCGCCGGAACCGCCAATAAGCCGAGTAAGTGAACCCCGATCGCGAGACCGAAGAGGAACATAATCAGGATCATCCAACGCATCGGAACATGTGTATTGTCGAGCTCTCCATGCTTGATGGCGTCCATTTCCTCGTCCCATTTGAGCATGGCCCAGAAGATGATGGCCGTGAAGAGCGAAGACATCGCATAAACCTCCCCTTCTACAGCGGAGAACCAGAACGAATCAGTAAAGGTGTAAGCCAGGGAACCGATGAAACCGCTTCCGAGAATAGCGATCATCTGGCCTTTCGTCAGGCTGCGTGCATTTTTAAACGCCATTTTTTTGGCCAGGATCGTAATCGACCAAAAGGTAAAGAGCACCGTAAACGAGCTCGAAAGCGCCGACATCCGGTTAATCCATACAGCAACATCGCCCGGTTCGGCGAAGAAAGAGAACAAACGCCCAAGCAACATGAACAAAGGTGCGCCCGGAGGGTGACCAACTTCCAGCTTGTATGCAGCCGTAATGTACTCCCCGCAGTCCCACAAACTCACTGTGTCTTCGATGGTTATGAAATAAACTGCCGTTGAGATCAAAAAGACCAGCCAGCCCAGGTAGATGTTTAATTTTTTGTAATTCATTCAGTTTAATTTTGTTAATCAGCGTATTCCTCCTGACTTTATGGATTAGAGTGCGAATTTAAAAATATATCGCAAAGTAACGCTGTTAATTTTCTTAAAAAATGAAAATATACCCGGTTCAGCTCTGTAAATCAAGGACTCGATTTTTTTTGCCACAAAGGCACCGGGACACGAAGAGGCACAAAGTAATCTTTATTCAGATGGAAAGACATATTAAGAAATGTATACCTAAAAGAACACTTAAGAAAATATAGTTTGTATGCCTTACAAAGTAATTCAGCTATTCAAAAAACGTTGTGTATCCTTGTAACTTAGTAACTAGAATCAAGCCATTAAACCGAGAATATGATTGATGTTCTGGCTTTTGCCGTTCAATACAAAATCGGCCTGCAGGTAATATTCGCTACGCTGCGCCAGCATCTCCTTCACAAAAAAGTACAGTTCTTCTTCGTTTTTGCCGGCAACGAGCGGACGCACGCTTTTTGCCTTTTGCAGGCGGTTTGCCAATTCGTAAGGGCTCAGTTTCAGGTAAAAACTGGTCCCCAGCTCCCGGATCAGGTCCATGTTATTGTTGAAGCAGGGCATGCCCCCTCCTGTGGAAAGCACAATTCCTTTTTCGGATTTCAGGCTTTTGAGGTATTCGTTTTCGAGCTCCCGGAAGTGCTTTTCACCGAATTCGTCAAAGAGCTGGGAAACGGTCCTGCCGCTGATGCGCTCAATTTCTTCGTCCGAATCGAGGAAGCGGTAATTCAGCTTGCGGGCAAGTTTATTCCCCAGCGTGGACTTTCCGCATCCCATAAAACCGATCAGGACGATGTTCTTCATGTGCTTTTCACAAATTTAGCAATTGCTTCGACATGACTGGTATGCGGAAACTGGTCCGCGAGTGAAATTTTTTCAAGCTCGTAGCCCGCCTGCAACAGTAAATCCGTGTCACGGGCCTGCGTGGACGGGTTACACGAAATATAAACGATGCGTTCGGAACCGAGATCAATTACCTTTTGCAGGGTTTTCGGGGCGATCCCGGCGCGCGGCGGATCCAGGACAATGGTACCGATCTTGCCCACATAATCCGGGTATTCTTTCAGGAACTTGCCCACGTCGGCCGCAAAGAATTTGACCCCCGAAATGCCATTGCGCTGCGCATTTCTCTTCGCATCTTCAATCGCTTCGGGAACGATGTCCACACCGATGATTTTGGTATTTTCCGAACGCTGCGACAAAATCTGGCCAATGGTTCCCGTACCACAAAACAGGTCCATCACTACCTTGCCACGCAGGTCGTTGTCTTCAAACACGTAATCGAGCGCTTTGTTATAAAGCAATTCAGCGCAGGAAGGATTCGTCTGGAAAAAGCTTTCCATACTGATCTCAAATTTCAGCCCGAGCAAATCCTCAATGATTTTTTCTTCGCCGTAAAGCAATTGATTTTGACCGTTTTCGATCTTGGCGCGGTCCGCCACATTATCGTTCACCGTATGCTGGAAACCCGCCAGGCGTTTTCCCAAAATACTTAATAAAAAGTCAGAAAAAGCAGCCGTATCAAACTGTTCGATCCCTTCCGAAGAAGTCACCAGGTTGATCAGCAGCTGGTCCGCAAAAAAGGATTTCCGCACCACGATGTGCCGGAAAAAACCTGTCTTTTTCGGCGGATGCCAGGCCGGAAGGCCCGTTTGCTTCAAAAAGTCGCGTACCCGGATCAGTTCCGTTTCCCATTGCCGGTCAAACAAGCCGCTTTCTTTATTCAGGTTTTCCACTTTCCACCAGGTACCACGGCGCTTGAAACCAAGGGCAAAAGCATCGTCTTTCTCCTCCCCGGTTTCCACATCATGCTCAATGCTGGAAAAGCTGTATTCCATTTTATTCCGGTAATTGAAATGCTGCGGAGAGGAAATAAACGCGTCCAATTTATCGGCAATATCTTTGATGTTCGCCAACCTCCGGTAGAGGTCGAGCGTCGTATCCAGTTTGTATTTTTCCTGGACCTCAACCGGCACAAACAGATAGGGCGCGCCCGAAATTTCCTGGTAAGGCAGGGATTTTTCCACTTCGGACCGGCGCAGCACTTCCAGTAATTTACATTCGGCATGGCGCTTGCGCTTGGTTTCAACTTTAGCTTTTACACGTTGTCCCGGAAAGGTGTTTTCCACGAAAACCACATAGTCGCCGTCATCGGTCGGGATTTTCGCAATTCCTTTTCCACCGAAGGCAAAACCGGTGATTTCAAGCTCGATGATCTCTCCCCTGTGCATTTCTGAAAATGGTTTAAATACTAAATAAGGCCGCGGATGATCCCTTTATCGGAAGTTTCAATGAAACCCAGGATTTGGTTGCGGATTTCGGATTCCGGGATGCTTTCGCGGATGGATTCTAATCCTTTGGAAATATTGCTGTTCAGGACGTATAAAATCCGGTAAATATCTTCAATTTCGCGCACCTGCTCATCGCTAAATCCACGGCGGCGGATCCCGATGGCGTTTACGCCGGCATAGGTCAGCGGCTCACGCGCAGCCTTGATGTAAGGCGGAATGTCCTTGCGAACCAGCGAAGCGCCCCCGATAAAGGCATGCGCCCCGATGTGTACAAATTGCTGCGCCACTACCGTTCCTTCCAGGATCGCGTAGTCGTCGATGATGACATGGCCGGACAAACCGACATACGAAGCCAGGATCACGTTGTTGCCGATCTGGCAGTCGTGGGCCACATGTACATAAGTCATCAGGAGGCAGTTCGAACCGATTTTGGTACACAATTTATCGCTTGTTCCGCGGTGGATGGTCACGCATTCGCGGATGCGGGTATTATCACCGATTTCTACCGTTGTATATTCTCCGTTGAATTTCAGGTCCTGGGGAATGACGCCAATCACCGCCCCCGGGAAAATCTCGCAGTTTTTGCCGATCCGTGTTCCGGGATAAATCGTTACATTCGGGTGAATATGGGTTCCTTCGCCGATCATGACGTCATCGTAAATCGTTGAAAAGGAATCTACCCGGACATTTGCGCCCAGTTTGGCCCCCTGATCTATGTGTGCAAAGTTGCTGATCATTTACGCCTTGTCTTTAATCACCTGGGCCAGCATTTCCGCTTCCATGACCGGTTTTCCGTTTACATAAGCCACACCGCCCATATTCACCAGTCCGCGGCGCATCGGGGAAAGCAATCTGAGGTCAAATACAACTGTATCGCCCGGCACCACTTTCTGCTTGAATTTCACATTGTCGATCTTCATGAAATAGGTCGAATACAGGTGCGGATCTTCCACTTTGCTGAGCGCAAAAATACCGCCTACCTGCGCCATCGCTTCGATCTGGAGCACGCCCGGGAAAATCGGGTTGCCCGGGAAGTGGCCGGTAAACTGCGGTTCGTTCATGGTAATGTTTTTCACGCCTACGATATGCTCTTCGCCGATCTCCATCACTTTGTCAACCAAGAGGAAAGGATAGCGGTGCGGAAGCATTTTTTCAATGTCGCAGATGTTATAAAGCGGCTCTTTCGTCAGGTCAAACTGTTTGCCTTGTTTTTCCTGCTTCTTGATCTGCTCTTTCAATACTTTTGCAAAGCGTACATTGCCGGAATGGCCCGGGCGTGCCCCCAGGATGTGGGCTTTGATCGGCTTGCCGACGAGGGCAAGGTCGCCCACAATGTCCAGCAGTTTGTGGCGTGCCGGTTCGTTTTCAAATTTCAGTTTGGAAGAATTCAAAACACCGATTCCTTCCACCTGGATTTTCAGCTCTTCTTTTCCGAGCAGTTTGGCCAGGCGGTCCAGCTCTTCGCGGCTCACATCGTCGCGATCCACCAAAACGATCGCGTTATCGAGGTCGCCCCCTTTGATCAGGTTGTTTTTCGCCAGGAATTCAAGCTCGCGCAGGAACACGAAGGTACGGCATTCGGAAATTTCGTCCTTGAATTCGGAAATATTGTACATGGAAGCATGCTGCGTACCGAGCACCGGGGATTTGTAATCCACCATCACCGTGATGCGGAAATGGTTGTCCGGGATCGCGAGGAATTCGATGCCTTTGTCAAGGTCTTCCCAGGGAATATTTTCAGATAGCTCAAAGTATTCACGCTCACTCTCCTGCTCTTCGTAGCCCACCTGTTCGATGGCTTCCACGAAAGGGCGCGAGCTTCCGTCCATGATCGGAATTTCGGGCCCGTCAATCTTGATCAGGGCATTGTCTACCTGCATGCCGTAAAGCGCAGCAAGGACGTGCTCCGTTGTGTAAACGCGGGCACCGTTTTGCTCCAGTGTCGTACCGCGGTCGGTTGCAACGACCAGGTCAGCATCCGCTTTCACCAAAGGCTGTCCCTCCAAATCGACCCGCTGGAATTTATACCCGTGGTTGTCCGGGGCGGGACAAAGTTCTAAATTTACTTTTTCGCCGGTGTGTAAGCCGACTCCTGAAAGTTTGATGGACTCTTTGAGTGTGCGTTGCTTTTCAGCCATTGATGCTTATTTTTTGGTTAATTCTTTCAATTTTTGGTCAAATTCCTGGATCTTATTCAGGATAAAAGGCAGTTTCCGGAAGCCAAAATACGATTTTTTGAAATCTTCGATGTTGATCCCCGGTGAGCCCATGAGGGTATCAGCCTTTTTGACCGTTCCGGGAATTCCCGACTGGGCCACGATTTTGGTTTCGTCGGCAATGTGCAAATGGCCTGCGATACCGGCTTGTCCACCGATCATGACCCGCTCGCCGATTTTGGCCGATCCGGCAATACCCACCTGGGCTGCCATGGCCGTATTTTTGCCGATTTCCACATTGTGGGCCACCTGGCAGAGGTTGTCGATCTTCACACCGCGGCGGATAACGGTCGAGCCCAGCGTAGCGCGGTCAATCGTTGAATTGGAACCGATCTCTACGAAATCTTCCAGGATGACGTTCCCGATTTGCGGTACTTTCTGGTATTCTCCCGCTTCATTCGGTGCAAAACCGAAGCCGTCAGCCCCGATGATCACACCGGAATGAATGATGCAGTTTTGCCCGATCACACAGTCGGCGTAAACCGCTGCCCCGGGATAAATGATGGTATTGTCGCCGATGTTCACATTGTCGCCAATGTACACATTCGGGTAAATTTTAACGTTGTTGCCGATCTTTACCTGCTCACCGATGTAAGCAAAGGCGCCGAGGTAAAGTCCCTCGCCGGTTTGGGCTGATTCGGAAATAAAAGAGGGCTGCTCAATTTTGGCAGCTTTCTGGCGCATTTGGTTGTAAAAATCCAGGAGCTTGGCAAAGCAGGCGTAAGCGTCTTCCACTTTCACGAGCGTCAGGGCGTCCGGAAGCGGTTTACTGGGGGTAAAGGTCTTATTTACAATGCAAATGGAAGCACCCGTGGCATAAATGTGCTCCTCGTATTTTGGATTAGCCAGAAAAGAAAGGGTTCCTTCCTTTCCTTCTTCGATTTTTGAAAGTGAATTCACCTTAATATCAGGATTCCCTACAACTTCGCCTGAAAGGATACCCGCAATTTGCTCCGCAGAAAATTCCATCGCTCAAAATTAGAAATAAAAATTAATACTAGGTTAACAACGTTAAAAAATAAGCAAAGGTTAGCTTTTATTTACAATTTGTTTCAAAGGGAATATCGAAGCTCTTGATGGTGATCTTGTTTTTGTACCAAACAGCTTTCGAGCCGATGGTATTTTTTTTCGCATCCGGGTAGGTAAAATAAACCACCGGGCGGGGCTTTTTAAAGTAAAAGGTTTTGGAAAAATCAATCTTGCCCGAAGCTTTCATGTTCTTCAGGATCAGTTGCTGGTTGATAAAGCCCAGGGCTTCCTGCTGGCAAGTCAGGATTTGGGTCGAATCCACATGGATCAGGTTCGGATCGTTCGGAAAATGGATCATCGTGCCCGTACCTTCGGTCGTATTGCTGATTTTAGTCGCCGCCTTGTTGGCCAGGCGCACTTCGGAAATAAAGTTGTCTTTGGGCAGGGTGAAATACACCTTGTGCTGGTCGTTTGTCAGGAGGTAGATCTTGGTTTTTCCTTCTTTCACACTTTTGTCAAACTCCACACTCCCGGTATTCAGCAATTCGATAATTTCCTCCTTACTGATTCCTTTCGCCTTCAGCATTTGCTGCTCTTCATCCGACACCACGATCACCCGATCGAGAATGGAGTTTTTCACCCGGTTGGACGGCAGCCA